>JBKJSM010000031.1:0-2662 GCA_046594445.1 Gaiellaceae bacterium
TTGCCGCGTTTCAAACTGCATCGAGCGCGCGATTCGCTTCAGCGTGTATTGTCGCGATCATCATATCGAATCATTACAACAGAAAGGTCAACTCACACAGCGGGCCGATGATCGTGAAGAAGATCGTCTTGATCCCGAGCGCGAGCTCCGGGAAGAAGACCTTCAGCATGAGCGGGTGGAAGTTCGGCGCGTAGAGGAAGCCGATGCCGACCTCCTCGATCAGCTTCTCGCCTTCAGCCGGTGTCAGCTCGACCTTGACCCCGAGCGCCTCGAGCGCGTCCGCGCTGCCGGACGAGGCGGTGATCGAGCGGCTGCCGTGCTTCGCGACCGGGACGCCCGCCGCTGCGGTCAGGATCGCGTTCGCCGAGCTCACGTTGAACGTCGTCAGGCCGCCGCCGGTGCCGCACATGTCGGTCAGGTTGCCGTGCACCTTCGGCTTGATCTGGACGCAGTTGGCGCGCATCGCGCGAGCGATCGCGGCGACCTCGTCGACCGTCGGGCCTTTCATCACGAGCGCCACGAGGAAGCCGGCGATCTGTACCTCGCTGACGACGTCGTCGCGCATGTTCTCGACGAACTCGGTCGCCTCCGCCGCGGTGAGGTCCTCACGGCGGGTGAGCTTGCTCAGCGATTCTTTGAACATCGGTCTCTCCTGTGTGTTCGAGGGGGATGGCTCAGTCGGCGAGGAACTCGGCGACGATGTGCGCGAACTCGACCGGCAACTGGTCGGGTGCGGGAATCATGCCGCCGGCAAGGTCGACGACCTGAGCGTGGGGGAGCTGCAGCCGGAGCTTCTGGACGTCCGAGTACGCGAACGGGTCCTCGGTCGGCGAGATGATCAGCGTCGGCGCCAGGATCAGGGGCAGTCTCGGCTCCATCCCGTAGCGGGCGACGGTCACATGGCCGCCGCCGGCACGGTCGCCGGCCTTGATCGCGTCGACGATGAAGCGGTCGAGCAGGTCGACGCTCTTCGGATAGAACGGCGCGCGCATCGCCCACAGCTCGCCGAGGTGCGAGCCGTCGAGCCGGTGCTCGACATCGTCCACCGGTGGCTTGTCGCCGTAGAGCCGGCGGTGCTCGTCGTCGACGTACGGGGGCGCCGAGAGGACGAGCTTCTCGACGCGGCCGGGGAAGCTCGCGGCGACCTCCATCGCCGTGGCCGCCCCGGTGTGGTGCCCGACGACGGAGGCGCGTTCGATGCCGAGCGCATCGAGGACGCTGACTGCGACCTCGGCCCAGCGCTCGATCGTGTCGTCCCCATCCCAGGTCGGCTTCGACGAGTCGCCGAAGCCGATCGTGTCGATCGCGATCGCGCGGAAGCTCTCGCCGAGCAGCGGCACGACATCGCGGAACTCGTCCCAGGAGCGCGGCGTCTGGTGGAAGAGCACGACCGCCTTCCCTGCGCCGGCCTCGGCGATGTGGATCGTGCCGGCGGGCACGGAGACGAACGAGCGACGCACCGCTACGGCCATCAGGGAACCTCCTGCAGTCGGCCGCCCGTGTGCTCGACGAACTCCTCGAGCGCCTCGGGCGACGGCTTGACGAATGCGAGCACGCGGCTTGCCTCGATACCGGTGAGCCGCCTCAGCTCGACGGCAAGCTCGGCGTGCTTCGCCGCGACGACGAGGTTGTTCACGACCGGCGCGCCGCCGACGCGGAAGCTCGACTCGCCGCGGAAGAGCATTGCCGGCAGGCCGCCCGCCGGGACGATCACGTCGGCGCCCGCGGCGAGCAGCGGCCTGCACTGCTCCTCGAACAGCGCTCGGGCCTCTGCGAGCGCGACTGGATCGGCGAAGGCGCGCATGAACAGGGCTGGGTCGCTCGTCATCGCCGTGATGCCGGCGACACGCCCCTGCAAGCCGAGCTGGGCGACCTGCTGCTCGTGCCACGGGATGAAGCTCGGGTCGATCGTCACGAGGCCGATCTTGCGGCCGATCGTGGCTGCGTAGAGCAGCGAGCACTCGCCGAGGCCGACGACCGGAATGTCGAGCGTCGACCGCATGTCGTCGAGTCCGGGCTGTTGGAAGTGACCGACGATGAACGCGTCATAGCCGGCGCGCTCGGCCGCGATCGCGTTGCGGATCGCGGTGATCCCGCCACGCAGCTCCGTGAGCCGGTGGATGTGAGCGTCCGGCGGGGTGAGCCCGACGACCTCGTACGTGACACCCGGCCCGGCGACCTCCCCGAGCAGCCCTCGCAGCCGCGTGATGTACGCAGCGTGCAGGTCGAGATCCAGGAAGCTCTGCCAGAGAATCCGCATTGGACTGCGCAAGCCTACGGCCTCGGGGCGTTCTGCGCGAATCCCACGGTTGCGTGCCACCTCGTGACATGACAGTATGGCGCGGTGTCCGTCAGGCCACAGGATCTCGGTGGACGCAAAGGCTTCGGTGCCGTTCCGATCGAGGTCGACGAGCCGATCTACCACGCGCCGTGGGAGGGGCCGGTGATCGCTGCGATCCTGGCCACGATCATGCGCGGCGTCTACAACGTCGATCAGTGGCGTGCCGGCATCGACGACCTCGATCCGCTGTCCTACATGGCCGTCGGCTACTACGGCCGCTGGCTCCACACGCTCGAAGTCAACTGCGTGCACGCGGGGCTCTTCAGCGAGGAGGACGTCGAGCGGCGCGTCGCGGAGATCGGGGAGCGCCCCGCGGCGGGC
>JBKJSM010000046.1:0-3920 GCA_046594445.1 Gaiellaceae bacterium
CTGCTCGAGCGCCGCTTCAAGTTCAGCCAGAACGGCACCACGATCGGACGGGACACGATGGCCGGGGTGACGACCTTCATCGTCATGTCGTACATCATCTTCGTGAACCCGCAGATCCTCAGCTTCGCGGGGATCGAAGGCCTGGAGAAGATCGGGCTGCCCTTCAACCAGGTGCTCGCGGCGACCTGTCTCGTCGCGGGCGTGATGACGATCCTGATGGGCCTTTACACGAATATGGCCTACGCGATCGCGCCCGGGCTCGGGTTGAACGCGATCATCGCCTTCAGCCTCGTGGCCGGCGAAGGCCTCTCGTTCCCGGCCGCGATGGGGCTCGTCGTCGTGGAGGGTCTCGCGGTGCTCGTGCTCGTGCTGACGGGCGTGCGTGAGAAGATCATGGATGCGATCCCGCTCGACCTGAAGAAGGCGATCGCGATCGGGATCGGCTTCTTCATCGCCTTCATCGGCCTGAGAAGCGCCGGCGTGATCGTCCCCGGCGAGGGCGTGCCGGTCGAGCTTGCGCGGCTGACGACGTGGCCGATCGGCGTGACGTTCTTCGGGCTCATCCTCACCGTGATCCTGAGGGCGAGAGGCGTCAGAGGCGACCTGCTGATCGGGATCATCGCGACGACGATCCTCGCCACGATCATCAACGAGGCGGTCAGCGGCGGCGTCGGCTTCCCGACGGGGACCGCGAGTTGGCCGAGCGGCGTCTACGAGACGCCGGACCTCGCACTGCTCGGGAACTTCAACTTCGACGCCTTCACCGAGCTCGCGTTCATCTCGGCGATCGTCTGGGCCTTCTCGCTGTTTCTCGCCGACTTCTTCGACACGATGGGCACCCTCGTCGGCGTCGGCAAGGCCGCGGGGTACGTCGACAAGGACGGCCGGATGCAGGACATCCGCAAGCCACTGCTCGTCGACTCGCTGGCCGCGGTCGCGGGCGGCGCTGCATCGACGTCCTCGGCGACGACCTACATCGAGTCGGCTTCCGGCGTGGCGGTCGGGGGCCGGACGGGCTGGGTCGCGGTCGTGTGCGGGACGCTCTTCTTCCCGTTCATGTTCTTCGCCCCGATCATCGGGATGGTGCCACCGCAGGCAACGGCTCCGGCGCTGATCCTCGTCGCGTTCATGATGATGTCGATCCTGACCGAGCTCGAAGAGGACGCCGAGGGCAAGCAGGACGGCCGGAAGCTCGCTGGGATCGACTTCACCGACTTCGCGGTCGGGCTCGCGGCGGCGCTGACGATCATCTTCATGCCACTCGCGTTCTCGATCACGGACGGCATCGGGATGGGCTTCATCGCCTTCGTCGTCGCCCGCGTGGCGCAGGGCCGCTCGAAGGACGTGCACCCGTTCATGTGGATCGCGTCCTTCGCGTTCCTCCTCTACTTCCTGGTGCCGCTCGGCCAGGACTCGTTCGGCTGGATGTGAGCTAACAGCCTGATACGGTCGCCGGGATGGAGCTCGCGTTCCTCCCGGCGACCGAGCAGGCTCGACTCGTCCGGGAGCGAGAGGTCTCGCCCGTCGAGCTCGTCGAGCTCTACCTCGAGCGGATCGCGCGGCTCGATCCGGACCTCGGCGCGTACGTGACCGTGCGGGGCGAAGAGGCGCTCGCCGAAGCGCGGGCCAAGGCGGACGCCCCGGCGGCTGCTCCCTTCCACGGTGTTCCGATCTCCTTGAAGGACCTCGACACGACCGCAGGCACGCGGACCACGTTCTCCTCGCGGGCGTTCGCGAGGAACGTGCCCACCTTCGACCTCGCGCACGTCGCGCGGCTCAAGGCAGCCGGCTTCATCGTCCTCGGGAAGACGAACACGCCCGAGTTCGGGACGACGGCGTTCACCGACTCCCCGCTGAACGGGCCGTGCCGGACGCCGTGGGACCTCAGCCGCAACGCTGGCGGCTCGAGCGGTGGAGCGGCGTCGGCGCTCGCGGCCGGGTTGTGCGCGATCGCCCAGGGATCCGACGGCGGCGGCTCGATCCGCATTCCGGCTTCCTGCTGCGGCGTCCTCGGCTTCAAGGCCTCGCGGGGGCGGATTTCCGGAGCGCCGTTCGTGCCGGGGATCGGTCTTGGCACCACCGGGCCGCTGGCGCGGACCACCGTCGACGCCGCGGCCTTCCTCGACGCCGTCTGCGGCTACGAGTGGGGCGATCCCTTCCCGGCGCCGGAGCCCGAGCGGCCCTTCGCGGAGGAGGTCGGCACCGATCCCGGCCGACTCCGGATCGCGTTGACGACCGTCCCTCCGCTCGACACGGAGGTGGACGCGGCGTGCCTCGATGCTGCGCGGGACGCCGCCAACCTGCTCGCCTCGCTCGGCCACGAGGTGGAGGAGGCCGCTCCCGACTGGGGCGGCGAGGGGATGATGACCGACTTCAAGCCGGTGTGGCAGACGGCGCCCGCGATGTACGGCGTCACCGATCCCTCCGTCCTGACGCCGCTCAACCAGGCCTTCCTCCAGGCCGCCGAGACGACAACGTCGAACGTCTACGCCGCCGCCGTCACCCGCCTGCAGGTGCGGGCGCGCAAAATCGCGAGCTTCTGGTCGGACTACGACCTGCTGCTGACGCCGACGCTCGCGATGCTCCCCGCGCCGCTCGGCTGGGAGACCGAACCCGAGGATCCCTGGCAGCAGTTCGACCGGGCGGCGAGCTTCACCCCGTTCACCGCCGCCTTCAACGTCACCGGCCAGCCGGCCATGTCGGTGCCGCTCTACTGGACGGAGGAGGGCATCCCCGTCGGCGTCCAGCTCGTCGGGCCCCCGCTGGGCGACGCGCTCCTGCTCCGGGTCGCCTCGCAGCTCGAAGCCGCGCGCCCCTGGGCCGACCGGCGGCCGCCCCACTCCTGACCGAGGGTCAGAGACGGCCTGCGTGGATTCGGAGCGACTGGCCCGAGGCAGCGTGCAGGATCTCCGCGGCGTTACCGCCGCTGATCGCCACCGACATGTTCCGGTAGCTGTCCTCGTAGAGCATGATGTCGCCCGCCCGCGCGTCGGCGAAGGTTCGCGCCGAGACCGCGTAGAACCGCTCGCCGCCGAGCTCAAGCTCGATCTGCGTGCCCGGCACGATCCCGACCTGGGAGACGTGCTCACGGGTCACGTTGAGCGCGATGTTGCCGAACGAGTCGACGTAGAGCACCGTGGCGCCGATCTTGTCCGGGCCGAGCTCCGGCTGAGGGAGGTCGAGCCGGACGAGATCGTCGGCGTCGATCGGCGGGCCGAGCTCGCCGATCCCGACCCCGAGCGCCAGGTGAGCGGCGGCGGGCGCGAACAGATCGCGGCCGTGGAACGTCCGCGAGATCGAGTCGAGCGCGTACTGCGGATTGGCGAGCTCGTGCGCGGCGCCGATCCCGGCCAGCTCCGCCGCGGGTACGAGCAGCCCGTTGTCGGGACCGACGAAGAAGCGGCCGTCCGCGTCCTGCAGCGCGAGCGCGCGGCGCGTGCTGCCGACTCCGGGGTCGACCACGGCGAGATGGACACCGGCAGGCATGTAGGGAAGCGTGCTCGCCAGCACGAGGGCGCCCTGGAGGATCTGCTGCGGCGGGATCCCGTGCGTGAGGTCGATGATCTGCACCTCGGGTGCGATGCGCTTGATCACCCCGTGGCAGGTGCCGACGAAATCGTCCTGCAGCCCGAAGTCGCTCAGGAAGGTGACGAACACGCGCATGAGGTTACCGCTGCGAGCAGGCCCGCGACGTCGTGCGTCTCCGCCTCTGCCACCACATCGACACCCATTGCCCGTGCCGCCATCGTCGTCTGCGGGCCGATGCTCACGGCCGGCAGGGGAAGCTCGAGCGCGGCGAACGCACGAGCGGCGGACGCCGAGGCAAGGACGACGAGATCGCCGTCGGGCCGCTCCACCGGCTCGAGCGTCACTGTCCGGTAGAGAGGAACGAATGTCGCGCCGAGCTCGTCTGCGAGCAG
>JBKJSM010000057.1:0-88327 GCA_046594445.1 Gaiellaceae bacterium
CCGACGAACCGTGCCTTGCTGCGCTCCCGGAGCAGCCGCCCGATCGCGGCCATGGCGGCGTGCTCGTCGTCGGGCACGAGCGTTGTCGCACCACGCTCGCGGGCGTCGTCGACGAACTCACGTCCGCCGCGGATCGCGACGAAGAGATCGCCCGGCCGGACGCGGCGCGAGTCGATCTGCAGCCCCGTGACCGCTTCGGAGCCGATCAGCTCGCCCGGAGCGACTGCACCGATCTCCTTGGTCTCGAGCGGGATCACGCGCTGAGCACCTCCCGGGCGACGACCCGGTCGTCGAAGGGAAGCTTCTCGCCGGCGATCTCCTGCCCCTGCTCGTGACCCTTGCCGGCGATCACGACGACGTCGCCGGGCTCGGCTCGCCCGATCGCGCGGGCGATCGCGCTCCGGCGGTCGGGGTCGATCTCGACGTCCAGGCCGGCGCCCTGGAGGATGTCCTGGATGATCGCGAGCGGCTCCTCGCTGCGCGGGTTGTCCGAGGTGACCACGACGACGTCGGCGAGGTCTGCGGCGATCTTCCCCATCAGCGGCCGCTTGCCGCGGTCGCGATCGCCGCCGGCGCCGAAGACGACGATCACGCGTCCTTCCGTGATGTCGCGGGCGGCGCGGAGGACGTTGTCGAGCGCATCGGGCTTGTGCGAGTAGTCGACGAGGACGGTGAACGGCTGTCCCGCGTCGACGGCCTCGAAGCGGCCGGGGACGCCCAGCAAGGCCCGGACTCCCGCCGCGATCTCGTCCTCGCCGATGTCGAGCAGGATCCCGGCTGCGACGGCGCCGAGAACATTCTCGACGTTGAACCGCCCGCGCAGCACCGTCTCGATCTCGATCCCGCCCGCTGTGAAGCGGGCGCCGGAGCCGTCGATGACCAACCCCTCCGGACGGATCTCCGCGTCGTCGGCGAAGCCGAAGGTGATCAGGGGCGCACGTCGCGTCTGCTCCAGCTCGTCCGCGAGCACGCGACCCCACTCGTCGCCGATGTTCACCGCTGCCGGTGGGGGCGCGGCGCCGGTAAAGAGCCGGCGCTTGGCCTTGAAGTACTCCTCCATCGTGATGTGGAAGTCGAGGTGATCCTGGCTCAGGTTCGTGAACACGAGCGCATCGAAGCGCACCCGGTCGAGCCGGTGCAGGACGGAGGCATGCGAGGAGGCCTCCAGGGCGACGCTGCGGTCGCCGGCGTCGAGCATCTCCCGGAAGCTCCGCTGGAGGTCAATCGCCTCCGGCGTCGTCAGGGACGCCTTCCGCACCTCGCCGCCGATCCGGCTTTCGACCGTCCCGAGCAGCGCCGGCCGTCGCCCGGCTGCGTCGAGGAGCGAGTGCAGGAGAAAGGCGGTGGTCGTCTTGCCGCTCGTGCCGGTGACGCCGGCGACCTCGAGCTCGCGTGTCGGCTCGCCGAAGAAGATGTCCGCGGCTGTCGCCATTGCCGCGCGTGTGGACTGAACGACGAGCTGGGGTACCTCCACCTCGACGGCTCGCTCGACGACGAGCGCGACGGCGCCGTTCTCGACCGCCTGCGCAGCGAAGTCGTGGCCGTCGACCCGCTCGCCGGGAACGGCGAAGAAGGCCGCCCCGGGAGTGACGGCGCGGGCGTCGTAGGCAAGATCCCGCACCTCGACGGGATCCGCTCCGAGGACCGCCTCCGGTGCGAGCGCGGCAACCAGACGCTCGAGCTCCATCATCGGGCGGGAACGCTACCGAGAGGTGGTAGCGCCGGTTGCTGCATCCGGTGCGATCTCGAGCTCGACGAGGCCACGACGCGCGATCTCCGCAAAAGCGGGCGCGGCGACAACGCCCCCGTAGATCGTGCCCACGGGCTCGTCGATCGAGACGAGGACGACGAGGCGGGGGTCCTTGGCCGGCACGACGCCGACGAAGGAGGCAAAGTACTTCGTGGTCGAGTAGCCACCCGGGACGGGCTTGTTGGCCGTTCCCGTCTTGCCGGCAACCGTATAGCCGGGCACGGCGGCCGCCGCGCCCGTGCCACCCTCGGCAGAGACGACGTCGCGCAGCATCGCCATCATCTGCGCCGAGACGGTCTCCGAGATCACGCGGCGTCCCGGACCGCGCGTCGTCCGCTTCGTCCCGAAGCGCTCGACGAGATACGGCTTGCGCAGCACGCCGCCGTTGGCGATCGCGCCGTACGCGGCCGCCATCTGAATCGGGGTGACGCCGATCCCCTGCCCGATCGGGACGTTTCCGATCGTCGATCCGGACCAGTAGCCGGGCAGCAACCCGCGCGACTCGCCGGGATACTCGATTCCCGTTGGCCGGCCGAAGCCGAAGCGGCCGATCCACGACTCGACTCGGGTGCGGCCGAGCATCTGCGCGAGCGTGATCGTGCCGATGTTCGACGACTGGGAGAGAATCTGCGCGACGGTCATGTTCTGGGTGGCACGGGGCTCGTGCTCGTTGATGATCCGGTCAGCGACGCGGATCGACGACTCGAGCCGGAAGGACGTGGTCGGCGCGACGATCTTCTCGGACAGCGACGCGGCCACCGTCACGACCTTGAATGTCGATCCCGGCTCGTAGACGTCCGTGACGGCACGATTGCGGCGCCGGTCAGGAGACGCCCCGCCGAAGCGGTTCGGGTCGAACCCGGGCGCGACGGCCATCGCCAGCACGGCGCCGGTTCTCGGGTCGAGCACGATCGCGGTGCCCGACTTGGCGTTCCAGCGCTTGACCGTCGAGCGCAGAACGCTCTCGGCGCTCGCCTGGATCCGGTGGTCGATCGTGAGGAAGACGTCCTCCCCCTCGCGCTCGGAGCGGGTGGAGATGACGTCGATCACACGCCCGGCGGGATCGGTGACCGTGGTCTGGCTGCCCGGCTTACCGGCCAACGATCGGTCGAGCTTGCTCTCGAGACCCTCGAGGCCATCGTTGTCGACGCCGGCGAAGCCGAGCACATGCGCCGCGACCCCACGCTGCGGGTAGAACCGAAGCTCCTCCGAGTAGAAGCCTAGGCCCTTCAGCCTCCGCTTTTCGAGTACGGCCGCCTTCGCGGGGTCGGCCTTCCGCCGCACGTAGACGAAGTGCCGCGAGCGGTCGGCGAGCTGCGGATAAAGCTCCTCTGCATCGACGCCGAGCGCCTTGGCGGCGGCAAGAGCGACCGCGCGGGGATCCTTGATCAGGCGTGGGTCGGCATACACGGTGGTCGTCTGCTCCCCGATCGCGAGCGGCTCGCCCGTGCGGTCGAAGATCGTTCCCCGGCCGGCGGGAATCTCCGTCGTCGTCTGCTGCTGGCGCGACGCCATCTGCTCGAGCGTCGACGCCTGGACCCCCTGGAGCCAGACCGCGCGGCCGAGTGTCGCGGCGAAGACGAGCGCGAAGAGGCCGAGCAGGAGGCGGATGCGGCGGTTGGAGTGCCGCTCGCTCACTTTGCGGGCGGCGCCAGCTGGACGTGGTAGGTGAGGGCCGGATCGGCCTCCACCAGCCCGAGACGAGAGCGTGCCTGCGACTCGATCCGCGCGTTGGCGGACGCACTGGAGAGCTGCGAGCTCAGCCGGTTCGTGTCCGCCCGCAGCTGCACCCGCTCGCGGCTGAGCTCGTCGAGCCGGACGTTGAGCTGGAGGACTGCGACGTTAACGGCGACGACGCCGGCGAGCAGCACTGCAAGGAGGACGATCCAGACCACGCCGCCGAACGGGCGCGGCTTCGACGCGGCTTGCGCAACGGATCGCTTGCGCGGCCGCGCGACGGGCGGCGACTCGACGCGTGCTGCTCCAGCCCAGGTCGACATCAGTTAGTGACCCGCCCGGTGACGGTTTCGCGGCTCTGGCGTGTGAGCTGCAAGCGAGGCTAGGACGCAGGGAGCGTGCGGGCCGGTTGGCCCGGACGCGACTGAGGACGACGCATCGCGCCGCAGATCGCGTGCCAGAGCCTCACTAACTGTCGCCGGGCGGGTCACGACACCTTCAGGGCGGCGCGGAGCTTCGCGGACGACGCACGTGGGTTCGACTCGATCTCGCGCTGCCCCGGTCGCACCGGCTTGCGAGTCAGGTCGCGCAGCACGGGCTCGTTCCCGCAGTTGCAGATCGGGAACTCCGGCGGGCACGTGCAGCCGCGGGCCTGCTCGCGGAAGAAGCGCTTGACGATCCGGTCTTCGAGCGAGTGGAAGCTGATGACGGCGATGCGGCCTCCGGGCCGGAGCATCCGCACCGCCGCCGGGAGTGCTGCTTCGAGCGCGCCGAGCTCGTCGTTGACTGCGATCCGCAGGGACTGGAACACCCGCTTGGCGGGATGGCCGTCGCCGAAGCGCGCAGGCGTCGGAATCGCCTGCTTGATCGTGTCCGCGAGGTCGGTGGTGCGCTCGTACGGCCGCTCGGCGCGGCGGCGCACGATCGCCCGCGCGATCTGGCGCGCATACCGCTCCTCGCCGTAGCGCTTAAAGATCAGGGCGAGCTCGCGCTCCTCGGCCTCGTTCACGAGCTCGCGGGCCGAGAGCTCGGCGGCGCTGTCCATCCGCATGTCGAGTGGCGCGTCCGCGGCATACGAGAATCCGCGCTCCGGCCGGTCGAGCTGCATCGACGAGACGCCGAGGTCGAGCAGGATCGCGTCGGCCTGGACGTCGTTGGCGGCGAGCTGGCCGAGGACGAGCGAGAACTCACCGCGCAGGAAGCGAGCCTGGACGCCCCTGTTGCCGGCCTTGAACCGGTCGAAGTAGGAACGGGCGGACGGATCGCGGTCGATCGCGATCAGCTTGCCGTCACCCTCGAGATCGCCGGTGAGCAGACTCGAGTGACCGCCTGCGCCGAAGGTGCCGTCGACGACGGTCTCACCCGGGCGCACGGCGAGGAGCTCGCGCACCTCTTCGGCGAGCACGGGGACGTGGTCAGACGCGCTTGTCTGCAAGACGTTCGGCAACATCGTCTGCGCTCCCTTCGACTTTGGTGACGTGATCGGCCCAGGCGGCGCGATCCCAGATTTCGAGGTGGTCGTGGACTCCCGCAACGACGACCTCGCGCCCGAGGCGCGCGTGGCGATGCAGCGCCGGCGGCACGAGCACGCGTCCCTGCTTGTCGAGCTCGGCGTCGGCCGCGGCGGAGAAGAAGAACCGCTTCAGCTCCCTCGCCTCCTTGGAAAAAGGATCGAGCGGCGCGAGCCGTCCTTCCACGAGAGCGTCCCAGTCGGGCCGGGCGAACACGTCGAGGCACTCATCGAGGCCTCGCGTGAGCACGACGCCACCGGCCAGCGCCTCCCGGAAGCGCGCCGGAAGCGTGAGCCGGTTCTTCTCGTCGATGGTGTGCTCGTATTCGCCAAAAAACATCGTCTCGCGCCTTCCTTGTCTCCCACTTTCCCCCACTCTAAACCACGATGCCCCACTTGTCCACCCCAAAAGGGTGAATTCCTGCAGGCGGAAACGAACTGTCCAGCAAGAGGCGCAGCCGCGTGGCCGAGGGTCAGCTGGTCAGGCCGGCGCCGCGCCGGGTCAGCGCGAGCGCGCCGCGCTCGGAGGCGAAGCCGAGGGCGTCGGCCACGTCCATCCCCTGCGCGAGCGCGTAGGTGAGGCCGGCGGCGAAGCAGTCGCCCGCGCCGTAGACGTCCTCGTAGGGCCCGGGTGCGAGCGCCGCCTTGTACGGGCCGCCCGGCTGCGCCCAGCCGCCGAGCGCGCCGGCGGTCGAGACGACGACCTTTGGCGGTGGATCGAGGTCGCCCGCGACATATCGCTCGGCGGGGTCGTCGCCGCTCGCGACCAGCGCGTCGATCTCCACGCCCGCCGCATGGAGCGTCGGCAGCTCGCGGGCGGTCGCGACGAGGACGCGGGCGCGGCGCGCTTGCCGCACCGCCTCCGCGTCTCCAGCGGTGAAATAGACGCCGTCGAACCCGGAGAGCTCTTCCCACGGCAGCTCCCCCTCCCCGCCCCGCGGGCGCGGTTTCTCGCCGATCACGGTGATCGTCCGCTCGCCGGTCTCGTCGACGTAACAGAAGCCCCGCCGCTGCAGGCCCTCCGGCTCCGGAGCCCGGATGCGTACGGACGCCTGCTCGAGCGTCGTCCGCGAGCGGTCGCCGAGCTCGTCGCCGCCGAGGATGCAGTACAGCGACGACTCGCCCGCCAGCCGGGCGAGCTCGACCGCCGCGACGCCGCCGCCGCCGGCCGGCTCCTCCCAGGTCTCCTGCGCAGTCACGATCTCCCCCGGCCGCGGAACCGCCTCGACGCGGACGAACTCGATCCACTCCACGTGCCCGACGACCGCGAGTTTCATGACGGCACTCTCACAGAAGCCGGCCGGCCCGCGTTACAGGGGATGATGGAAGCAGTGACCGCGATCCCCCCGTTCGAGCGCTTCTACGTCGAGCAGAGCGACATCGTGCTGGGCTTCCTGCGCCGGCGGCTCGGGGGCCAGGCCGCGGAGGACGCCTTCCAGGAGACGTTCCTTCGCGCCCTGCGCGCCTACGACCGCCTGGAGCACGGCGAGCACCTGCGCGCCTGGGTGCTGACGATCGCCGCCCGGCTCGCGACCGACACGGGCCGTCGCGCGAGGCCGATGAGCCACGAGCTGCCCGACCTACCGATCGAAGACGGCCGGCCCGCCTACGCCCAGATCGAGCATCTGGCCGACTCTCTGCCGCCGACCGAGCGCGCCGCCGTGGTGCTCCGTTACGCCTACGACCTCGCCTACGACGACATCGCAGTCGCACTCGACTCGACGCCGGAGGCCGCCCGCCAAGCCGCCTCCTCCGGAGTCCGGCGCCTACGGATTGAGAGGATCGCATGACAACCGCCGACTCAGTCTCCCCCGACCTCGACCGCCGCTTCCGCGAAGCCGCCGCCGGCTCCGGCCTGCTCGACGTGGGCTTCGACGTGATCGACTCCCCGATCGGCCCGCTCCTCGTCGCCGCGACTCCACAGGGGCTTGCCCGGATCTTCTTCGACGCCGAGCCGGAGCTGCACCTTGACCGGCTCGCCCGTTCGTTCGGGCCGCGTGTCCTCCGCTCGTCCGCGAGCGTCGACGATGCGCACCGCCAGCTCGACGAGTACTTCGCCGGCAGCCGGAGCGCGTTCGCGCTCGACGTCGACCTGCGCGGCGCCGCGCCCTTCGCCCGCCAGGTGCTCGACGAACTGGCCCAGGTCCCGTACGGCCAGACGACGACCTACGGGACGCTCGCGACGAAGGTGGGCGCGCCCAGGGCGGCCCGCGCGGTCGGAACGGTGATGAACCGCAACCCGATCCCGATCGTGCTCCCCTGCCATCGCGTCGTCGGATCGACGGGGAGCCTCACCGGGTACGCAGGCGGGCTCGACGTCAAGGAGCGCCTGTTGCGGCTGGAAGGCGCGCTCCTCTGATTGGTTGGCGCAGGATGAGCATCCGCGGGAGCGGATGCTCATCGCGCGAAGACCCCTAAAGGGCCGCTTCGCGGCCGAAAGCATCCACTGCTCTGACTGTGCGGCTCGTCTAGGCTCTCACCATGAACGACCCGATCACAGGTGCATGCGGCTGCGGGGCGATCCGGTTCGAAGTGACGGAACCGTTCCTCTCGGCCGCATACTGCCACTGCACGCGTTGCCAGCGGCGCTCGGGCACGGCGGCATCCGCCAACGCGCGCGCGCAGCCCGGCAGCGTCCGCATCGTCGAAGGCGCCGACGAGGTGCGCGTCTGGGCTCCCGAGGGCGGATTCGAAAAGCTCTTCTGCGGTCGCTGCGGCTCGGCGCTGTTCAGCCGGCCTGGCGGAACCGAGGACATCGTCGGCGTCCGCCTCGGCTCGCTCGCCGGCGACTTCGGCGTGCGGCCGGAGTGGCACCAGTACGTCGCGTACGCGGCGCAGTGGGAGGAGATACCGGACGACGGGCTGCCCCGCTACGACGAGGCTCGCCCCAGCTAGGGCTGTCCCCCAGCGAGCGTCTCAGTCGACGAGCTTGTAGCCCACCCCCCAGACGTTGACGACGAAGCGGTCTTCCGGCGAGCGCTCGAGCTTGTGTCGGAGGCGGGAGGCGTGCGAGTCGAGCGTCCGCGTCCGCGTGAAGGACCGGTAGCCCCAGACGTCGCGGAGCAGCTCGTCCTTCGTGAAGACGCGCTTCGGCGCGGCGGCGAGCGCGGAGAGGAGCTCGAACTCCTTGCCCGCGAGGTGGACGACCTCGCCGCCGACCCTGACGACGCGGGCGAGCCGGTCGATCGTCAGCCCGTCCACCTCGGAGAGCGCCGGCGAGGGCGGCGCGACCCGCCGCAAAACAGCACGGATCCGAGCGAGCAGCTCGTCGTACACCACCGGCTGGTGCAGGTAGTCGTCCGCCCCTCTCTGGAAGGCCCGAACGCGATCGACCGCGTCCGCCTCCTCGGGGCCGAGGACGATCACCGGCACGTCGCGGTTCCACGTCCGTCCGGGCTCGCCTTCGCGCAGCCGCGAGCAGAGGTCCAGCTCGCAGCAGAGCACGAGGTCGGGGTGCGTGCGCTCGGCGAGCGCGAGCGCCTCACCGCCGAAAGCCGCCTGGAGCACATGGAAGCCGTCGCTCGCAAGCTGCCGCTCGAGGTAGCCCCGCGTCGCGGCTTCCGGGTCTGCGAGCAGCAGGGCGGCTGTCATAGCTCGAAGCTAGCAACGGGCGGTGGGCGCGGAAAGATGTCCTTTCCAACAACTTCGCCACGATCCATCCCCACGCGGCTCGTTGGGACAGGGGCGCTAAAGCCGGCCGCTGCGCATGACGCCGACCAGCAGCCACGCCCCGAGCACGCCAGAGACCAGGAACCCGATCACGGAGAGAAAGTGGATGCCGAGGATGCGCGGGCCGTCGGTGGCGAGAATCCCGATCACCGACGATCCGAGCAGCCCGCCGGCAACGACGAGCGCGACGACGAGCCGGTTGAAGACGACGTCGAGCTTGTGCATGAACTCGTCCAGGCCCTTGTGCACGAAGCCGACCTCGATCCGCCCGTCCCGCATGTCCTGGAGCACGTCGTGCACCTGGTAGGGCAGCTCGCGCGCGATTCCGAGGAGCTCCCGACCCTCTTTCTGAGCCCGCATCGCCATCCGCGCGGGCGTGAAGCGCTCGAACATGAGGGCCCGCGCGTACGGCTGCGCCACCTCGAAGACGTTGAACTCGGGATAGAGGTCGACGCCGACGGCGCCGAGCGTCGCGATCGCCTTGTCGAGCAGCACGAAGCGCGTCGGTAGGCGCAGGTTCATCGTGTAGATCAGCCCCAGCGCCTCGCGAATCACTTGGATCGGATCGATCTCCTTGAGGCTGGCGCCGTAGTAGCGGTAGAAGAGCTCGCGCAGCTCGGCGACGAACTCCTCCTCTCGCTCCTTCGGATAGCGGACGCCAAGCTCGGCCAGCCGCCGCGGGATCGCCTCCACGTTCTCCGTCGCTGCGTCCACGAACAGACCCGTGACGCGCGAGAGGTCCTCGTCGGTCAGCTTCCCGACAAGGCCGAAGTCGCCGAGCCCGATCCGCGCTCCCTCGAGGACGAGGATGTTCGCCGGATGCGGGTCGCCGTGGAAGAACCCGTGCCGGAAGATCATCTCCATCCACGTCTCGGTGATCCGGTAGGCGAGCTCGCGCCGCTCCTCGAGCGAGGTCACGTCGTAGTCGAGATCGACGAGCTGGACGCCGTCCAGGAACTCGAGCGTCAGCATCCGCGTGCCGCAGTAGTTCCAGTAGACCTTGGGCACGACGACGAGCTCGGAGTCGGCGAAGTTGCGCCGGATCGTGTCGGCATGCCGCGCCTCGAGCTTGTAGTCGAGCTCCTGGCGGATGAAGCGCGCGAACTCCTCGACGAGCGCCTGCGCGTCGACGAAGTCGAGCGAACGGACGCGCTCCTTGATCAGCCGCGCCGCCTGGTAGAGCAGTGCGAGGTCGTCCTCGATCTGGCTTGGCGCGTTCGGCCGCTGCACCTTCACCGCGACCTCGTCCCCGTTCGGGAGCTGGGCCCGGTGCACCTGGCCGATCGACGCTGCGGCGATCGGCCGCTCGTCGAAGCGGAGGAACCCCTGCTCGATCGTCATCCCGAGCTCTGCCTCGACGACCTCGCGGACCTGCGCGAAGGCGAACGGGCGGACGTCGTCCTGAAGGCTGCGGAGCTCGGCGACGATGTCTGGCGGGACGACGTCCGGCCGGGTCGAGAGCAGCTGCCCGAACTTGACGAACGTCGGGCCGAGCTCGTCGAGCATCTCGCGCAGGTGCCGGCCGCGGTCGGAGCCGATCGCGGCGTCGACCGGGTCGACGTCCACACGCGCCGTCCAGGGGAGCAGGTCGGTCAGCTTGTGGCGCTCGAAGAAGTAGCCAAAGCCGTGGCGGACCGCGACCTGCGCGATCTCGGAGAGCCGGCCGATCTTTCGTGTGCGCGGACGGGTGGACACGACACCAGTGTTCCACGCCGCGCGCCCAAGTCCCTGTCCCTTGCGCAAGACCGAAATCCGCACAAGCGGATTCCGATCGCGCCAGACCCCTGAAGGGTCGCTGCGCTCCCTGCCAAGATGGAGACGTGGACGAAGGCCTGTTGCTCCTGCTCGTCGGCGCGGTCCTCGCTGCGAGCATCGTCCTCGCGCTCGGAGCAGCGAGAACGGGCTTGCCGGTGCTTGTCGTCTTCCTCGCGCTCGGGATGCTGCTCGGCTCCGAGGGGCCCGGCGGAATCGACTTCGACGACTCGGAGCTCGCCCGCAGGGTCGGAATGGTCGGGCTCGCGCTGATCCTCTACGAGGGCGGGTTGCAGACCTCGTGGCGCCGGCTGCGGCAGATCGCCGTGCCGGCGGCGCTGCTGAGCACGGTCGGGGTCGTCGTCAGCGCGCTCCTCACCGGCGTCGCCGCCTACTGGCTCTTCGACCTCTCGTGGCTCGAGTCGATCCTCCTCGGCGCCGTCGTCGCCGCCACCGACGCGGCCGCAGTGTTCGCGACGCTCCGCGCCACCCACATCCGCCGCACGCTGGCGCGCACGCTCGAGGCCGAGTCGGGCGGAAACGACCCGATGGGCATCGCGCTCACGCTCGGCTTGATCGCCTGGATCGAGCGGCCGGACTCGTACGGGCTCGACGACCTCACGTTTCTCGTCGTCGAGCAAATCGGCCTCGGGCTCCTGGTCGGAGTCGCGCTAGGCGCCGCCGCGATCTGGGTCTTCGGGCGGCTCCCCCACTCGATCGGCGCGTTCGCACCGGTGGCCTCCGTGGCCGCGGGCGCACTCTCCTTCGGCGCCGCCGACGTGATCGGCGGCAGCGGCTTCCTCGCGGTCTATCTCGTCGGCCTCGCGGTCGGCAGCACGCCGTCGCGCTACCGTCGCCAGCTCGTCGCCTTCCACGAGGGACTCGCCTTCCTCGCGCAGGTTGCGGTCTTCATCGTCTTCGGCCTGCTCGTCTTCCCGAGCGAGCTGCTGGACGTAGCGCTCCCCGGCCTGGCGCTGGCGCTGCTGCTGATGCTCGTGATCAGGCCGGCCGCCGTGCTCGCGTCGACGCTCTTCACCGGTCACACGCGGTCGGACCGGCTGCTGCTGGGCTGGGCGGGTCTGAGGGGCGCGGTGCCGATCGTGCTCGCGACGTACGTGCTCTCCTCCGACGTGCCTCACAAGGAGACGATCTTCAACGCCGTTTTCTTCGTCGTCGTAATCTCCACGATCGTGCAGGGGACGAGTCTCGAGTGGCTCGCCGGGCGGCTCGGACTGCTCTCGCCCGCGCCACCGGTGCACGAGGCGCCACTCGAGGTCGGTCCGCTGAGCCAGCTCGATCTCGTCGACTTCGTCGTATCGGGGAACCACGCGATCGCCGGCTCGGCGGTGCGGGAGCTGGGACTGCCGCGCACGGCGCTGATCGCGGTGATCACCCGGGGCGAGGACACGATCCCGCCGCGCGGCGCCACCATCGTCGAGTCGGGCGACCGCCTCTTCGTGCTCGCCCCCCGCAGCATGCGGGCCGATCTGGAGGACGTCTTCTCTCGCTGGCGGAGGTTGGTCTAGTGAACGGTCAGAGCGAGTAGCGCCTTGGCCGTGTGCAGGCGGTTCTCGGCCTCGTCCCAAACGGCGCTGCGTTGCCCATAAAGGATGTCCGCGTCGATCTCCTCGCCGGGGTGCGCGGGCAGGCAGTGGAGCACGATCGCGTCCGGGTCGGCGAGCGCCAGCAGGCCCTCGTCGACGGTGTAGCCGGAGAAGGCGCGTAGCCGCTCGGCGCGCTCCGCCTCCTGCCCCATGCTCGTCCAGACGTCCGTCACGACGACATGGGCGCCCGCGGCCGCCTCTCGCGGGTCGCGGACGACCGGGATCGACTTGTCGTCGGGCTCGTAGCCGGGCGGAGCGGCGCAGACGAGCTCGGCGCCGAGCAGGCGGCAAGCCTCCGACAGCGAGAGGCAGACGTTGTTGCCGTCGCCGATCCAGGCGACGTGGAGCCCTTCGACGGAGCCGAAGCGCTCACGCATCGTCTGCACGTCAGCGAGCGCCTGGAGCGGATGCGCCTCGTCGGTGAGCGCGTTGACGACCGGGATCGAGGCCGCGGCGGCAAACGCCTCCAGCTCCGAATGGGAGTAGGTGCGGATCGCGATCGCGTCGAGGTAGCGGGAGAGAACGCGCACCGTGTCCTCGACGGGCTCGCCGCGCGCAAGCTGGAGCTGGTCGTCCGGCAGATAGAGCGCCGTCATGCCGAGGTGGGCCGCCGCGACCTCGAGCGAGACCCTCGTCCGCGTCGAGTGCTTGCGGAAGACCAGGCCGAGGGTGCGCCCCTCGAGCAAGCGGTGCGGCTCGCGCGAGCGCTGCTTCTCCTTCAGCTCGTCGGCGAGGTCGAGCACCGCCTCGAGCTCGGCGGCGGTCCAGTCGCGCACGCGTGCCAGCGAGCGGCCGCGGAGGTCGACCCCCAACGCGCGCGGCAGCGTCACCGCCACTACGTGTCGCCCTCGAGATGATGCAACAGCTGCTCGGCGAGCTCGGCGCCGGTGATCCAGTCGCGTGCGGCGAGGAAGATCGTGTCGTCGCCGGCGATGCAGCCAGCTACCTCCGGCACACCGGCCTCGTCGAACGCGAGCGCGAGCGCGTTCGCATGACCGGGCGGCGTCCGGATGACGACGAGGTTCCCGGTCGGCTCGAGCACGGTCGCCCAGCGGCGCAGAGCGGCGGTCAGCTCGCTCAGGCGGTCGAGGTCGGCCGCGCCGGGGAGCGCGTAGACGAGCCGACCGTGGTCGCCGCGCACCTTCACGAGCCCGAGCTGGGAGATGTCGCGCGAGACCGTCGCCTGCACGGCCTCGAGCCCTTCGTTGCGCAGCGCCTCGACGACGTCGCTCTGCGTAGAGAGCTCTCGCTCGCCGACGAGCCGGAGAATCGCGCCCTGCCGCTCGAACTTGTTCATGCAAGTACCTCCTGGAGTCGTGCCAGTCCGAGCTCCAGCTCCTCGGTGGCGATTGTCAACGGCGGCGTCAGCCGCAGCACGGTGTCCCCGGCAGTGCCGACGAGCAGGCCGGCGGCGAGGCAGTCGGCGACGACGGGCGCGGCGGAGCGGTCGAGCTCGGCGCCCAGCATCAGGCCGCGGCCGCGCACCTCGACGACGCCCGGAAGCGTTGCGAGGCCGGCCGCGAGAAGCTCGCCCTTGCTCCGGACGGAGTCGAGCAGCGGCTCGTCGATCGCGCCGAGGACGGCGCACGCGGCCGCGCTGGGAACGGGGCTGCCGCCGAAGGTGCTGCCGTGATCGCCGGGGACGAGGCCCTCGGGGGCGCCGTCGGCGACGAGCAGCGCGCCGATCGGCAGCCCGTTCGCGAGTCCCTTGGCGAGGGCGACCGCGTCAGGAGCGACGCCGAGCTGCTCCCAGGCGAAGAAGGTGCCGGTCCGTCCCATCCCGCACTGCACCTCGTCGAAGACGAGCAGCGCACCGTGCTCGTCGGCCAGCGCCCGTGCGGCGGCGAGGAACTCCGGGGTGGCCGGATGGATCCCACCCTCCCCCTGGATCGGCTCGATCAGGATCGCGGCGGTGGCGGGGCCGACGAGGGCGGCGAGCGATGCGACGTCGTTCAGCCGTGCGAAGGTCGCTGCGGGAGCGAGCGGCTCGAACGCGGCGCGCTTGGCGGGCTGGCCGGTGACAGCGAGCGCGCCGTGCGTGCGGCCGTGGAACGAGCCCTCGAGCGCGACGACGCCCGGCCGGCCGGTTGCCTTGCGCGCCCACTTGAGCGCCGCTTCGATCGCCTCTGCGCCGGAGTTGCAGAAGAAGGCCCGGGCGCCGCCGAAGCGGTCGGAGAGGAGCCCGGCGAGCCGGATCATCGGCTCGGTGGAGTACAGGTTGGAGGTGTGCCAGAGCGCGTCGAGCTGCTCGTGGACGGCGGCGAGCGGCGCCGGATGGCAGTGGCCGAGGCTGACGACCGCAATCCCGGCGAGCAGGTCGAGATACCGCTTGCCCTCCGCGTCGACGAGCCAGGCGCCCTCGCCGGAGACGAAGGTGACGTCGGCGCGCGCGTAGGTCGGCAGCAGCGCGGCGGAGGAGTGCGCGATGCTCACGCCAGCACCGCCGTGGCGCCGATCTCGGCCGCGACGCCGCCGCGGGCCGCGTCGATCGCGGCGCGCAGCTTGGGGACGATTCCGCCGGTGAGCTCGCCGGCGTCGAGCATCCGCTCGGCCTCGACGCCCTGAATCGTGGCGGCGACGGCACCACCGAGCAAAACGCCCGGGACGTCGGTCAGGAAGAGGATCCGCTCGGCGCCCAGCCCGATCGCAAGCGCGGCGGCAGCCTCATCCGCGTTGACGTTGAGGGGGCCGGCCGCAAGCGGCGCCACGACGGGGATCATTCCGGCCGCGAGCGCGTCGGCGACCGCGGCGGGCCTGGACGGGATCGCCGCGCCGACGAGCCCGAGCTCCGGCACCGCCCGTGCCTGGAGGCCGATCTCGTCCCCGAAGAGCGGCACCGTCAATGGCCCGAGCGCGGCGCAGATCTCCGCGTTCACGCCCGCGAGCGACGCCCGGACGACGTCGAGCCCTGCCGTGGTGGTGACGCGCCGCCCGCCGATGAAGACGATGTCGAGGCCGAGGCGGCGCATCTCGGCTGAGATCTGCGGTCCGGCTCCGTGCACCACGCAGACGGCGTGGTCAGGCGTCAGCAGCGCGATCAGGTCGCTCGCCTCCGAGGCGACGGCGCCGCCGAGCTTGACGACGACAACCGGCTTCTTCATGTCCGATAGTCCGCGTTGATGCGGACGTAGTCGTAGGACAGGTCGCTCGTCAGGTAGCTCGCGCTGCCCTCGCCGAGCCCCAGATCGAGCTCGATGCGGCAGACGCCGTTCGAGACGTCGGGCTCGACGCCCTGGGGCGTGCCTTGCTCGAGCACGACCGTGCCGTTGTAGGAAAGCCGGACGCGGCTCGTCTCGACCGAGGCGAAGCCGCCGTTGAAGGGGGCGGAGCCGGCCGCGGCGAGCACCCGGCCCCAGTTCGCGTCGTGGCCGAAGAGGGCGGTCTTGACGAGCGGCGAGGTCGCGATCCGGGCGGCGATCGCCCGCGCCTGGGCGCCGTCGACCGCGCCGGTGACCTCGATCTCGGCGAGCACGGTCGCGCCCTCCCCGTCGGCGACGATCTGCTGCGCGAGCTCGTCGCAGACCCGTCCGAGCGCGAGCGCGAACGCGACGTCCGAGGCGGGAGTCCGCTCGACCCCGCTGGCGCCGTTCGCGAGCAGGCACACCGCGTCGTTCGTGGAGCACTCGCCGTCCACCGTGATCGAGTTGAAGCTGTGCGCGACCGCCGGCCGGAGGAAGTCGATCGACTCGCCCGCCTCGAGCGGGTAGTCGGTGGTGACGACGGCGAGCATCGTCGCGAGTTGCGGATGGATCATCCCGGAGCCCTTCGCCATCCCGCCGACGGTGAAGCCGTCCAGCGAGACCGCCGACTCCTTCGTGCGGGTGTCGGTGGTCAGGATCGCGTTCGCGGCGTCGCTACTGCCCGCGACGTCCAGCGCGGGCGCCGCGTCGCGCAGACCGGCGAGCACCTTGTCGAGCGGGAGCAGCGCGCCGATCACACCGGTCGAGAGGACGAGCACCTCCTCGGGCTCGAGGCGGAGCAGCCGGCCCGCCTCGGCGCAGGTCGCTAGCGCGTCGAGTTCTCCCCGCTTGCCTGTGGCGGCGTTCGCGACGCCCGAGTTGATCACGATCGCCTGCGGCTCGGCGACCGCGAGGTGCTCCTTCGAGACGACGACGGGCGCGGCCAGCACCTGGTTGACGGTGAACATGGCCGCGCCGACCGCGGGCGTCGTCGAGCGCACGATCGCGAGATCGAGCCCCTTGCGCCGGATGCCCGCCTGGACGCCCGAGGCGACGAACCCCTTGGCTGCGGTGACGCTCATACCGGTACACCGGACAGTCGCAGCCCAGCGGTTTCGGGGAGACCGAGCGCGAGATTCGCGTTCTGCACGGCCTGGCCGGCTGCGCCCTTGCCGAGGTTGTCGAGCGCGCAGATGACGATCTGCATGCCGGTCGCCCGGTCGGTGAAGACGCCGAGCTCGGCACCGTCCGTTCCCTGGACGCGCGAGAGCTCGGGCGCGATTCCCTCCGGCAGCAGCGTCACGGCGGGCGCGGCGGCGTAGGCGGCCTCGAGCAGCCCGCGCAGGTCGGCGTCGGAGCGGACGTAGCAGGTGGCGAGCAGGCCGCGGCGCACCGGGAGCAAGTGCGGCACGAAGCAGACGGCGAAGCCGAGCGCCTGGGCGATCTCGGGGGCGTGCTGGTGCGAGCCGACCTTGTACGGGGAGACGTTCTCGAGCACGACCGCCGCGTGCGAGCTCTCCCTGAGCGTCTTCCCCGCGCCGGAGACGCCCGACTTCGCATCGATGACGACGCCGTCCGGGTCGATCGCGCCCACGAGTGGCGCGAGGGCGAGCAGCACCGCGGTCGCGTAGCAGCCCGGGTTCGCGATCAGCGGCCCCGTCGGTGGATAGAGCTCGGGCACGGCATAGCTCCACTCCGCCAGCGCCTCCGGCCGCGGGTGCCCGAAGCCGTACCACTCGCCGTAGAGCGCGGCGTCGGCCAGCCGGTGCGCGCCGGAGAGGTCGACAACGACCGTACCCGCGGGCGGATCGAGCAGCGCGGCCCGCTCGTGGTCGAGACAGCAGAAGAGCACGTCCGCGCCCGAGGCGAGCGCGGCGTCGTTCGAGACGAACGCCGGCACGTTGCCGTTCAGGCGCGGGTCGAGCGCGCCGGCGCTGCTGCCCGCGAGGGAGTCGGAACCGAGCGCCACGAGCTGGAGCTCCGGGTGCGCGAGGACACGGTCGAGCGTCTCCTGGCCCGCATAGCCGGAGGCGCCGAGGATGGCTGCGGTTGCAGTCATCTGCGTATTATGCAGCAACCTTACTTACTATGCAGAAATACCTAGCGGCCTTCGAGTAGCTTCAAGCGGTGCTCGAGCTGCGCGAGCTTGAGCTCGAGCGCCTCCAGCTCCTCCCGCCGCGCGAGCCCAAGCTCGCGGGCGAGCCGGTCGGCGGTCTCCTGCGGCAGCTCGACGACCCTCTCCACCCCGGCACGCAGCTGCGTGCCGAGCTCCTCGACGAGCTGGCGCAGCGAGAACTCTCTATCTGGCGCGGCCATGGGGTCGCGTCGAGCGGCGCTGGCGGCGGCGCTCCCGCTTCGACGCGGCGTCGCTGACGTCGCCGTCGCCGTCGCCCTGCAGCGCATCCGGGATCAGATCCGGGGTCGGCCGCGCGGCCGCGAGCTCCTCGGCCTCCTTGAGCAAGCCGCCGACGGAGCCGGCGTCTCCGAGCGACCCGTCGTCGCGCTTCCGCGCGTACTCCGGCTCGCGCTCCTTGAGCATGGCGACGAGCGGCGCGGCGATGAAGATGGAGGAGTACGCGCCGGCGCCGATCCCGACGAGCAGCGCGAACGCGAAGTCCTTCAGCGTCTCGCCGCCGAGGAAGTACAGCGCGGCGATCGGCACCAGCGTGATGAACGTCGTCGCCAGCGAGCGCGGGATCGTCTCCCACAGCGACACGTTCGTCAGCGTCCGGAACGACGCCCGCTTCATCAGCGGGATGTTCTCCCGGATTCGGTCGAAGATGATGATCGTGTCGTAGATCGAGTACCCGAGCACGGTCAGCACAGCGGCGACCGTCGCGGTCGTCACCTCGCGGCCGAGCAGCGCGTAGATGCCGACGGTGATGATCACGTCGTGCAGCAGTGCGATCAGCACGGGCCCGGCGAACTTCGGCTGGAAGCGCAGCGCGATGTAGAGCGTGATCAGGAGGAGCGAGACGAGGATCGCGAAGATCGCGCCCTCCGCGATCTGCCGGCCGAAGCTCGCCGACACGTTCTTGAGGCCAATCGCCTCGGCTTTGAACGTCTCGACGAGGTCATTGGTCAGCTTCGTCTGCTCGGTCGTCGTCAGCGACTCGGTGCGGATCTGGAAGCTCGAATAGCTGTCGCCCGCAGCCACCGTTCCGCGCCCCTGGATGATCGCGTCCGCTTGCCCGATCTGCTCGGCCTGCGCGCGCACGTCGTCGAGCGCGGCCGGCTGCGGCGTCGTGAACGTGATCTGCGTCCCGCCCTCGAAGTCGATCCCGAGGTTGAGGTGCTTGATCGCGATCGCGCCGACTGAGATCAGCAGCACGACGCCGGAGATCGCGAACCAGCGGTTGCGCATTCCGACGAAGTCGCGCCGGATCCAGGCGGGCGGCTCCCCCTCGGCGCCCATCAGCCTCGGGTTGTCGAACCACTTGAAGCCGGCCAGCAGGCCGAGAATCGCGCGGGTCGCCGCAACCGCCGTGAGCAGTGACATCAGCGTGCCGATCAGCAGCATCAGCGCGAAGCCCTTGACGCCGGCCGTGGCGACGACGAACAGCACCATCGCGGTGATCGCGGTGACGACGTTCGCGTCGACGATCGTCGCGAAGCCCTTCCCGTATCCGGCCGCGATCGCCGCGCGCACGGACTTCCCGGCGCGGTACTCCTCCTTGACGCGCTCGAAGATGACGATGTTCGCGTCGGCGGCCACCCCCAGCGTCAGGATGATCCCCGCGAAGCCCGGCAGCGTCAGCGTCACGTTGAAGACGAGGATCGCGGCGTAGAGGAAGGCGGAGTAGATGCCGAGGCCGGCGACGGCGACGAGGCCGAGCACGCGGTAGAAGACGAGCAGGAAAAGCGCCACGGCGAGCAGGCCGATCAGCGCGGCGCGCTTGGCCTCCGCGAGCGAGTCCTTGCCGAGCGAGGCCGAGATCGCGGTCTGCTCGAGCGTCTGGAAGGTGACGGGCAGGGCGCCGGTCTGGAGCACGAGCGCGAGGTTCTTCGCCTCGGTCAGGTCGCCGATCCCGGTGATCTGCGCGCCGTTCGAGCCGCTGATCCCGTTCGGGTACTCCTCCCAGTCGATCGACGGAAACGACTTGATCTGGCGGTCGAGCACGATCGCGAAGGTCTGGACGATCTTCTGCCCGCCACCGACCGTGCTGGAGAGCAGCTTTCCACGATCGGCGATGTCGTTCGTGATGTCGGCGAACTTGTCCGCGCCCTTGTCGGTGAACTGCATCGTCACGATCGCGTCGCCGGATGTCGTGTCGAAGTCCTGGCGCGTGCCGGAGAGCTTCAGGTCGGCGCCCGTCATCTCCGGAACGACCTTTTCCGGATCGGAGTTCGCGGGGTCGAAGCGGATCAGGTAGTACGAGTCGTGCGTCGGATTCTGCTGGCCCTCGCCCGGACAGCCGGTCTCACCGATGCCGCAGGTGAGCACGGCGGTCTTCGGCGGGACACCGAAGACCCTCCAGCCCTTGGGGAGCTTGCCCTTCTCCCCAGCCTGGTCGACGACTTTGCTCTGGAGCAGCTTGCTCTTCTGGGTGACCGGCCCGGCGCGCACCTTGCGCTTGCCGTCGAACAGGTACCAGGTCGTCTTCGCCCCGTCCTTGATGAGCGCCTGCTGGCCCGCGAGAAGGTCGTAGAGCGAATCCTTCGCGACAGGGAACCGCTCGACACCGATCGAGGGCGGGACCAAATTCGCCTCGAGGTCGAAGAGCTCGAGCTGGGCAGTCTTGCCGAGGACCTCGATCACCTGCGCCGGGTTCTTGATGCCCGGGATCTGGATCGAGATCTGGTCATCCCCCTGCTCCCGGATCTCGGGCTCCGCGACACCGAGGCGGTCGATGCGGTCGCGCAGGATCTCGACCGAGCGGGTGAGGTCGGACTTCTGCAGCTTGCGGTTCGCCGGCGGTACCGCCTGGAGCGTCACGTCGAGACCGCCCTGCAGGTCGAGGCCGAGCGTGGGCTCCTGCTCCACCGGTGAGCCGGGAACCGCGAGCAGGCCGACGCCGATGAGCGCGGCGACGATCAGGGCGACGAGGATGAGATGCGGTCTGCGACTCATTCGAGGGAGGAGGTTAGCTGCCGACTTCCTTGGGAGAGAGCACCGCGGCGACGCCGCGGCGGGCGACCCGAACGGTGGTCCCGGGCGCGATCTCGACGAGCAGGACGTCGTCGTCCTCGTCGATCTCGCGCACGTGTCCGATCAGCCCGCCCATCGTCACGATCTCATTGCCGACGGCCACGGACGCGTGCAGGTCACGCTGAGCCTGGAGACGCCGCCGCTGGGGTTTGATGATGAAGAGCCAGAACAGCGCAAAGAGCGCGACGAGAACGATCAGTCCACCTGGTTCCAAGGATCCTCCTGGGGGCCGTCGGCGAGCCGGGCGAGCGCGGCGGCCGTGTAGGCCTCGAGCTTCCCCCGTTCGATCGCCGCACGCGCACCCGCGGTCAGTTCGAGTAGGAAGTGGAGATTATGCAGGCTCAGGAGCCGCAGACCCAGCAGTTCCTCCTGGTTGACGAGGTGCCGGACGTAGGCGCGTGAGAAGCGCGTGCAGGCGTGGCATGTGCACCCTTCCTCGAGCGGGCGCGGGTCGCGGGCGAAGCGGGCGTTCTTGAGATTCAGGCGCCCCGTCGCGGTCAGCGCGGAGCCCGTCCGCGCTGTCCGCGTCGGCAGTACGCAGTCGAACATGTCGATCCCGGCGCCGATCGTGCGCAGGATCCCCTCGGCGTCTCCGATGCCCATGAAGTAGCGCGGCTTCTCGGCCGGCAGCAGCGGCGCCGCCCAGCCGGTCGCCTCGAACATCTCCTCGCGGCTCTCCCCCACCGCCAGGCCGCCGAGCGCGTGCCCGTCGAAGCCGAGCGCCACGATCTCCTCGATCGAACGGCGGCGAAGCTCCGGGTCGGTTGCGCCCTGGGCGATCCCGAAAAGGAGCTGGCCCGGCGCGGGCTCGACCTGCCGCTGGCGCTCCGCCCAGAGCGTCGTCCGCCGCACCGCCTCCTCGAGCTCGGCGCGCGGCACCCCCGCCGGCGGGCAGATGTCGAGGCACATCGCGATGTCGGAGCCGAGGTTGCGCTGGATCGACGCGACGAGCTCCGGCGTGAACCGGGCGGGCGCGCCGTCGTAGACGGAGCGGAAGGTGACGCCGTCGTCGTCGACATCGAGCAGCGTGTCCTGGAGCGAGAAGACCTGGAACCCGCCCGAGTCGGTCAGGATCGGCCCGTCCCAGCCGGAGAACGCGTGCAGCCCGCCCAGCTCGGCGATCACGTCGTCCCCGGGCCGGAAGTGCAGGTGGTAGGTGTTGCCGAGGACGATCTGCGAGCCGACCGCGCGCAGCTCGTCCGGGTCGAGGCTCTTCACCGTCCCCTTCGTCCCGACGGGCATGAACGCGGGCGTGCGCACGTCGCCGTGCGCGGTTCGAAGGATCCCGGCGCGTGCGGCGCCGTCGCGGGCCGTGACCTCGAAGCTCACAGAATCAGCATCGCATCGCCGAAGGAGTAGAAGCGGTAGCGCTCGGCGATCGCGAGCTCGTAGAGACGGCGCGTCTCCTCGATCCCGGCGAAGGCCATCACGAGCGCGAGCAGCGTCGAGCGGGGCAGGTGGAAGTTCGTCAGCAGCGCGTCGACGCGCCGGAACTCGAACCCGGGCGTGACGAAGAGGCTTGTGCGGCCTTGCAACAGACTGTTGCGTGCCACGGTCTCGAGCACGCGGACGGTCGTCGTGCCGACCGCTAGCACGCGCTCGGCGGAGGCGATCCGCTCCCACGCTTCGGTTCGGACGGCGTAGCGCTCGCCGTGCAAATCGTGCGCTTCGAGCGTGTCGGCCGTGAGCGGGCGAAAGGTGTCGAGCCCGACGTGGAGCGTCACACGCTCGACGTCGAGCCGCGCGAGCAGCTCGGGCGTGAAGTGGAGGCCCGCGGTCGGAGCGGCGGCGGAGCCGGACTCGTCCGCGTAGACGGTCTGGTAGCGGGAGGGATCGGCGAGCGCTTCCGTGATGTACGGCGGTAGCGGGGTCTCTCCATCCGGCTCGCCGTCGAGCCGGATGCGCCAGCGGCCCGCGCCGAGGTGCTCGATGAGCTCCACGGCGCCGTAGCGCTTCCCCTCCTTCAGCCGGCGCGTCGGGCGCGCGAGCGCGAGCCACTCGCTGCCTCCCCCCTGATCGAAGAGACGCTCCAGCAGCAGGATCTCGCCTCTTGGCTGCTCGATCCGAATCCGAGCGGGCACAACGCGGGTGTCGTTGACGACGGCGAGCTCACCGTTCAGCTCCCCCGGGAGCTCCGCGAACCGGCGGTGGCGCACGTCCCCGGTCGCGCGGTCGTAGACGAGCAGCCGCGAGCCGTCGCGCCGCTCGGCGGGACGCTGCGCGATCAGCTCGGAGGGAAGGTCGTAGTCAAGCTCGCTGGACTCCATCCGACGATGAGCGTAGCCTCCTGCCCGTGGACGAGAAGGCGCTCGAGCGGGCCAAGGCGCGGATCGCAGACGCGGCCGCGGGCCGGGTCGCGCCCGCGCAGCTCGAGGCCGCGCTGGAGCGCTCGCGAGCCCAGATCGAGTCGCTCGCCCAGGCGGCGGCGGAGCTCGAGGGAGCATTGCCTGAGAAGATCGGCGCCGCCGTTCACGACGGTCTCCGCGCGGAGGTGCTGCCCGTCGCACGGCACATCGCCGAGATCCGCGGCCTCCTGAACCAGGCGATCCGCCGGCTCGAGCGGCTCGAGGGCGACCTGCTCGCCGAGCGGCACGCCCGCGTGGACGACCTCGCTCTGCTCGTCGATCTCGTCTCGTCCGGCTGGAAGGGCGTCGACGCCCGCCTCGAGAAGGTCGAGCGCGCCACGGTCGGCGCACCAGTCGTCTCGCTCCGCGACGCAGGCTAGACCCCGTGGAGCTCAGGCGGGCCGCGCCGGTCGACGCCGAGGCGATCGCCGCCGTCTTCATCCCGTCGTTCGAGAGCCTCGACTTCCTCCCGCGCCTCCACACCCACGACGAGAGTCGCGCTTTCGTCGCGCGAATCGTCGACGAACAGGACGTGTGGGTCGCCGTCAGCGACGGCCTCATCGTCGGCTTCGCGGCGCTCTCGGCCGAGATGATCGACCAGCTCTACGTCCACCCGGACGCGCAGCGCCGCGGCGTCGGAGCCGCGTTGCTCGGCAAGGCGAAAGAGGAGCGCCCGGACGGGTTCATCTTCTGGGTCTTCCAGCAGAACGAGGGGGCGCGCCGGTTCTACGAGGCGCACGGCTGCCGCGTGATCCGCCTCACCGACGGCGAGGGCAACGAGGAGAAGACGCCCGACGTGCTCTATGCGTGGGAGCCGGGGCCGGCTTAGAGCGGCAGCACGAGGCGAAAGCGGCTCCCCTTGCCAACCGTGCTCTCGAGCTCGATCCGCCCGCCGAGCGCGACGGCCAGCTCGCGGGCGATCGGTAGGCCGAGGCCGGTGCCGCGACCGTCCGTCGACCAGAAGGGTCGGAAGATCCGCTCACGCACGTCGGCCGCGATTCCCGGCCCCGTGTCGGCGACGTCGACCGTGAGCGAGCCGTTGCTGCTCGCGAGCGAGAGGTCGATGGTGCCCCCATCGGGCGTCCAGCGGAACGCGTTCGAGAGGAGGTTCGAGATGACTTGGAGCACGCGGTCGCCGTCGGAGACGATCACGGGCGTCCCCTCGACCTCACGGGTGTAGTCGATCCCGCGGCGGCGCGCCTCCTCCACGAAGCTGGAGTACGCCCGGTCGAGCAGGCGGCCCATGTCCACCTCCTCGGTCAGCACGGTGAACCGGTGCGCATCGAGCTTCGCGAGGTCGAGCACATCGTTGACGAGCCGCCCGAGCCGATCGGTCTCGTCCGCGATAATCTCCAGCGACTCCTCTGCCGCCGCCGGGTCGGTGACGACCCCTTCGCGCAGGGCGGCGACGTGCCCGCGAATCGCGGTCAAGGGCGTCCTCAGCTCGTGGGAGACCGACATGAGAAAGTTGCGCTCGAGCTCTTGCGACTCGGCGAGCCGCGTGGTCATCTGGCGGAACCGCGACGCGAGATGCCCGATCTCTCCCCCGCCGCGGACGTCTGGAACGGGGACGTCGTACTGGCCCTCAGCGACCAGGTCGACCGCCTTCGAGAGCGCGAGGACCGGCCCGGTCAGCCGGCGGGAGAGATAGAGCGCCAGCCCGCCAACGACGACGAGCCCGACAAGGAAGGCGATCGCGAGCCTCCAGAGCAGGGTGATCCAGGCATCGCGGAGCTCGGCTTTGGGCTTCGCCACGATCAGATGACCGAAGACTGCGCCCGTCTCGCCGCCCAGTCGCAACGGATGCGACGCGGCCAGATACGGCCGCTCCTCGAGCGGAGGCTCGAACTCGAACGTCTGCACGCGGGCGGGGTCGAGCCGCGTCCCGACGTCCGCGGTCGAGAGCCGGCTGAGGCCCGCGTCCTGACCGGGAAAGAGAGGCGCCCCGACGTAGTAAATGCTGTCGCCGGTCGCCGCTTCGAGCTTCGCCGCAGCGAAGGCCGGTGCTGCCTTGCTCTCGTCGGAGGCCCGCTCGGCCGACTCGGCGTACAGCGCCGCAAGCCCGCGCGCCTCCTGCTGCAGCTCGACGAGGGTCTCGTTGCGCGTGTAGTCCTGGAACAGGCGGAGGGCGATCAGGCTCGTGACGAGCCCGGAGAGCGCGATCGCCGCCAGGAAGAGCGCCGGCAGGCGAAAGCGCAGGGAGTTGAACACGGTTTAGGCCGCGGGCGCGGGCGCAGTGTTCCGGTCGGGGCCGACCTTGTAGCCGACGCCCCAAACCGTCACGATCGGGGACGCGTCGCCGAGCTTCCGGCGCAGCTGCCGCACGTGCACGTCGACGGTGCGCGTGTCGCCCGCAAAGGTGTAGCCCCAGACCCGCTCGAGCAGCTGGTCGCGCGTCAGCACGAGCCCGCGGTGGTCGATCAGCTCCCAGAGCAGGTCGAACTCCTTCGGCGCGAGCTGGATCTCTTCCTCGCCGACCTTGACCTCGCGGCGGCCGGCGTTGATGACCACGTCTCCGTGGCGCAGCTCCTCCTCGACGTCGCGCCGGCGATCGGGCGCCGAGCGCCGCAGCACGCTCTTGACGCGGGCGACCAATTCTCGGGGGTTGAACGGTTTGGTCAGGTAGTCGTCGGCGCCGACCTCGAGCCCGATGATCTTGTCGACGTCCTCGTCGCGGGCCGTCAGCATCAGGATCGGGACGTCGGAGGTCTTGCGGACACGTCGGCAGATCTCGATCCCGTCGATGTCCGGCAGCATCAGGTCGAGGATGATCAGGGCCGGCAGCTCGGCCGCAACCTGCGTCAGGGCGGCGCTGCCGGTGGTGACCGCGCGCACGTTGTACCCAGCGTTCTTCAGGTAGAGGGAGACGAACGACGCGATCGACGCCTCATCCTCGACGACCAGGATCGTCTGAGTGCCAGCCGCCATCAGCCGGAGGCGGGGCCGACCGGGCTCTTCTCGCCCGAACCGGGCGTGCCGAGCTGGAAGCGCCGCTCGACATCGGGCAGCGGCCGGCAGCTCGACTGGCCGCTGCGACAGTCGCTGCCGTCGAGCGAGTACACGCCCGGGTCTGCGTCGCTGTCGCCCCTAATCGTGCCGGTGCCCTTGCCGACCGCGGACAGGTCGATGCCCTTGCCGACGATGAGGATCCTGTAGCCGCCGCCGACGAGCCGGAAGCGGAGACCCTGCCCGCCGTAGCGGACGCAGTCCTCACCGATGAACCGCATCGGATGATCGTCGCCCGAGACGAAGGGCACGTGCGAGTCGTCGGGAGTCAGGTCGCAGATCTGGACGAAGCCGCGCTCGAGCCGGCCGATCACGCCGCCTCTGGCCTGAAGGGTGATCTTGCCGCGGCCGTCCTCGACGGTCAGAGTGCCTTCGCCCGCGCGTTTGCCGGCTTCGCCGGCTACTCCGGCGACGGGCAGGGCGAGCGCCAGCAGCCCGAGGAAGGTGAACAGCTTCCGCATGGGCTTCAGTATCGACACGCTGCGTGTGCCGAGCGTCAGGGTCATGTAAGGAAAGTGTAAGCGCACATCGGTGGCGCGGGTAGGCCTAGATTTCCCGGATGGACGAGATCGGCGACTTCGGTCAGATCGTACTGGTGGTCGCCGCCGGCTTCTCGCTCGCGCTCTTCGGCCGCTCGATCACCGAACGGCTGGCGATCCCGAGCGCGGCCCTCTTCCTGGTCGCCGCAGCGGCGGCCTCGGATCTCGTTCCTGCGCTGGGCGACGCCGTCTCCTTCGTCACGGTCGAGCGGATCGCCGTGGTCGCGCTGATCGTGATCCTGCTCGACGGCGGCATGGACATCGGCTGGCGACTCTTTCGAGCTTCCGCCGTTCCGATTCTCTCGCTCGGCGTGCTCGGCACGTTCGCTACCGCGGGGGTGATCGCGCTCGCGGCCCACCTGCTCCTCGACCTCTCCTGGATCACGAGCGGGTTGCTCGGCGCGGCGCTCGCGCCCACGGACCCCGCGGTCACGTTCAGCGTGCTTGGTGGGCGCGAGATCGAGGGACGAACCGGCACGATCCTGAAGGGCGAGTCCGGCGCAAACGACCCGGTCGGGATCGCGCTGATGATCGGGATGATCGAGCTGGCGACGAGCGACGACGGCTCGTTCTGGACCGTCGTCGAGGAGTTCACGGTGGAGATGGTGCTGGGTGTGGCTGTCGGCGTCCTGGGCGCCGCCGTCTTCCTGCCGGTCATGAAGCGCGTTCCGTTGCCTGAAGTGTCGTTGTATCCGCTTCGCCTACTCGCTGCCGGGGGCGCGGTCTACGGAGCCGCCACGCTCGTGCACGGATCGGGCTTCCTTGCCGTCTTTGTCGCCGGGATCCTGATCGGCGACGCCCAACTGCCCCACAGGCGCGAGGTCGACGGCTTCCTCTCCTCGCTCGGAAGCCTGGCGGAGATCACCGCCTTCGTCGCTCTCGGGCTCACGATCACTCTCGCCTCGCTCTTCGAGGAAGGCGTCTGGCTGGATGGCCTCCTGCTGGCGGCGCTACTCGCGTTCGTGATCCGGCCGCTCGTCGTCGGCGGACTCCTTCTTCCCGTTCGCCTGAGCCGCGGCGAGCGTCTCTTCGTGATGTGGAGCGGCCTCAAGGGGGCCGTGCCGATCCTGCTCGCAGCACTCGCGGTGATCGGCGGCGTCGACGACGGAGAGGCGATCTACGGGATCGTCTTCGTGGTCGTCCTCTTCTCCGTGCTCGTGCAGGGGACGTTCGTGCCGCTCGTCGCCGCGCGTCTCGGTGTGCCGATGAGCCGGGCGGACGCTCAGTCGTAGGTGTAGAAGCCGCGGCCGGACTTGCGTCCGAGCAGGCCGGCGTTGCGCATCGCGACCAGACGCGGCGGCGGCGCCATCCGCTGCTCCCGCGTCTTCTCGTACAGCGCCTCGGACGCATGCACGTGCACGTCGATTCCGACGAGGTCGACGAGGGCGCACGGGCCCATCGGCCAGCCGGCGCCGTTCTTCATCCCCGTGTCCAGATCCTCCGGCGACACCCGCGACTCGTCGAGTACCCGGATGCAATCGTTCAGAAGCGGGATCAGGACGCGGTTGACGACGAACCCGGGCGTGTCGTGGCAGCGGATCGGCGTCTTCCCGATCCGCCCGCCGAACGCGTAGGCGGTCTCGAACGGCTCGTCGGCGGTCAGCTCGGCGCGGACGATCTCGACGAGCGGCATCAGCGGCGCGGGGTTGAAGAAGTGCATGCCGACCACGCGCTCCGGCCTTGTAGCCGCGGCCGCGATCTCGGTCACCGAGAGCGCCGAGGTGTTCGTGGCGAGCACGGCGTCGGGCCGGCAGATCCGGTCGAGCTCGGCGAAGAGCTCTCGCTTCGGCTCGAGCTCCTCGACGATCGCCTCGATCACGAGGTCGCAGTCGGCGAAGTCGGCAACGTCGGTCGTCAGCGTCAGGCGCGCGACCGCGTCGTCGCGGGCGCCCTGCTCGAGCTGCCCCTTCTCGACCTTGCGGGTGAGGAAGTGCCCGATCCGCTCGCGCGCCTTCTCACCGAGGCCAGAGGTGACTTCACGACCGACCGTCTCCACTCCGGCCTCGACGCAGAGCTGCGCGATCCCGGCGCCCATCGCGCCGAGCCCAACCACACCGACCTTGCGGATCTCCCCCATCGGCGGCCGATCCTACCTACCGCGCGATCTCCCAGATGTGGCCGCCGGGATCGCTGAAGCTGGCGGTTCGCACTCCCCAGGGACGATCCATCGGGCCGTTCAGCAGCTCGACTCCGCGTGTGGCCAGCTCCGCGCACATGGCGTCCACGTCGTCCACCTCGATCGTGAACTGCATGCGGGCTCCGGCCCGGCGACCGGCCACCGTCGCGGGCTCGATCAGCTCCCGCGCGGCGGTGGCCTTCAGCAGGTTGACGATCGAGTTCCCGAAGTTGAACACAACCGAGTCGTCGTCCTCGAACGCCAACGGCAGGCCGAAGACCTCCCGGTAGAACTTCTTCGCGCCCGCGAGGTCCTCGACGAACAGCGTGATGGCACTGATGCCCCGCGGCCACGCCGCGCTAGTCGTCAAGCCGCTCCTCCAACTGAACGGTGGCGGTGTCGCCAGCCTCCTTGCCGATCGCGCGGCGGACGTCTGCCTTGATCGGCAGCTTGTGGGTGCCGTCGCCGAGCGCCATGAACGAGGTTCGGAAGGGATGTCCGTCGATCGAGCCGCGAACCTTCACGAGCCCTCGCGTGCCGAAGAACTCGACCGAGCGAGGCCAGATGACGTACGTCCAGCCACCCTTCGCCGGGCTCTTCTGCAAAATCGCTGTGAACCGCTCCCCGAGATGCGTCGTCATCGTCCTGAACCTCCAGTCCGCGGGTTCCGTCTGGATTTGAGACTCCGAGCGGGCCTGAAACTCATCGGTATTGAGCGCGCTAGACGCGCTAGACGCGCTCGACGACCGCGGCGATCGCCTGGCCGAAGCCGATGCACATGCAGGCGATCCCGTAGCGCGCCTCGCGACGCTCGAGCTCGTTCAGCAGCGTCGCGGTGACGCGCGCGCCGGTGGCGCCGAGCGGATGGCCGAGCGAGATGCCGCCGCCGTTCGGGTTGATGTCGTCGAAGCGGTCCTCGAGGCCGGCGTCGTGCGCGAACTGGAGCACGACCGACGCGAACGCCTCGTTCACCTCGATCACCGAGATGTCGTCCCAGGTCAGCCCGGCCTTCGCGAGCGCCTTGCGGCAGGCCTCCGGGTTCCCATGGAGCATCCGGTAGGGGTCGACGCCCGAGAGCCCGAAGGAGACGAAGCGTGCGCGCGGCTCGAGTCCGAGCCGGCTCGCTGCCGCCTCGCTCGTGACGAGCACCGCGGCGGCGCCGTCGACGATCTGGCTCGAGTTGCCGGCGGTGACGACGCCGTCGGGGATGAAGGCGGGCTGGAGCGCGGCGAGCTTCTCGGCCGACGTATCGGCGCGCGGCGCCTCGTCGACGGCGAAGAGCACGGCGGCCCCGGCGGCCGAGACCTCGACGGGAACGATCTCGTTCTCGAAGCGACCCTCCTCGATGGCGGCGAGCGCGCGGCGGTGCGACTCGAGCGAATAGGAGTCGAGCGCCTCGCGGGACAGGTGCCACTCGGCGGCGATCGCCTCGGCGGAGATCCCCTGCGGGACGATCTGCCAGCGCTCGTGCAACTTGTCTGAGAGGTCGCCCCCGTTCGAGCCCATCGGGACGCGCGACATCATCTCGACGCCGGCCGATACGACGACATCGAGCTGCCCGGCCCAGATCGCTGCGGCGGCGTTGAAGTTCGTCTGCATGGAGGAGCCGCATTGCCGGTCGACGGTCGTGCCGCAGACCGTCTCGGGCCAGCCGGCGACCATCGGCGCCATCCGGCCGATGTTCCAGCCCTGCTCCCCGATCTGCGTCACGCAGCCCATCTGGACGTCCTCGACCTCGGCCGGGTCAAGGTCGTGTCGGGCGACGAGGCCGTTCAGCACCTGCGCGGCGAGCTCGTCGCCGCGCGTGCCCGAAAGCGAGCCGTTCCTGCGCCCGATCGGGCTGCGGACGGCGTCGACGATCAGGGCGTCGGTCACCTGCTCAGGGTACCGCTTCCGTTGCCGACATCCCAGCGCGCCCACAGCGTCGGCGGCTTGCGGAAGACGAGCCCGCGCGGCGCGCTCGGGCGCTGGGGATCGAGGTGCACCCCGGGCAGGCGGGAGAGCAGGCGGTCGAGCGCGACCCGAGCTTCGAGCCGCGCCAGGTGCATCCCGATGCAGACGTGCGGCCCCTGGGCGAAGGTCACGTGCAGCCGCGTGTTGTCGCGCGCGAGGTCGAAGCGGTCCGGCTCCGCGAAGACCGCGGGATCGCGGTTCGCCCCGGCGAGCGAGACCGTCACGAGGTCTCGCTCTCCGATCTGCGCTCGTCCGAGCCCGATGTCCCTCGTCGCGTACCGGTCGACGACCGCGGCGGCCGGCTCGAGACGGAGCGACTCCTCGACCGCCGCGCCGACGAGAGCCGGATCGCGCTCGACGAGCGCGCGCTGCTCGGGGTGCGCGAGCACGTGCAGGATCGCGTTGGCGATCGCCCCCTCGGTTGTCTCGATGCCGCCGAACAGGAGCACGGCAGCGTTGGAGACGACCTCCCCGCCGGTCAGTCCGCCCCCGCCCCCAGCGGCGGCCGCTACCAGCGAGGTGTCCGGATCGCTGCCGAAGACCCGCTCGACGCTGGCGCGCAGCCGCTCGAACGCCTCCCCCGCGTCAGGCCCTGCCGGCAGGCCCTCGGTGATCGCGGTTACGCCGGCGACGATCGATTCGTACCAGCCGGGCACCGCTCCCGAGTCCTCCTCGTCGAGCCCGAGCGCCTGCACCATCGCGGCGACGGAGAGCGGGCCGGCGAGGCTGCGTCGCAGCTCCGCCTCTCCGTCCGCCTCGACCGCGTCAAGCAGCCGGTCGACCTCTGCGTCGACGAAGTCGGCGAAGCGCGCGCGCACGGAGTCGAGCCGGAAGGGGCGAGCGAAGGGATCGCGATGGCGAGCGTGCTCGGGGCCGTCGAGCGAGAGCATGCTCGGGCCGACGACCTGCGCGGTCGAGAAGCGAGGGTCGTCGACAGTAAACGTCTCGGCGTCGCGCATCACCTCGAGGGCCAGGTCGCGCCGGGTGACGAGCCAGCCGTCGAGCGCCGGTAGCCAGGAGACAGGCTCCGACTCGCGCAGCCGCGCGAGCACTGGATGCGGATCGTGATCCAGCTCCGCGATCGTGACCACGGCGCCGAGCGGGAAGTCGTCACGTGCGGACGGCATAGATACCCCATGAGCCCGGGACACCCTTCAACTCGCGCTCACCGCGCTCCTCGAACTCGAGCCCCGAGCCCGCGACGAGATCGCGGACGGTGGCGGAAACGAGAATCTCGCCTTCGGCGGCTGCGGCGGAGATCCTGGCGCCGATCACGACCGCCACCCCCGCCAGCTTCCCGTCCACCTGCTCGCACTCACCGGTGTGCACGCCCGCCCGCACGCCGAGCCCGATCCGCGCCAGCCCGTCGCGGATCGCGGTCGCGCAGCGCACGGCTCGCGCCGGACCGTCGAACGCAGCGAAGAAGCCGTCGCCCGCGACGTCCAGCTCCCGCCCGCGGTAGCGCTCGAGCTCGCCGCGGACGACCGTGTGGTGGCGCTCGACCAGCTCGGCCCAGCGGCGGTCCCCCTCGGCGACGGCCCGCTCCGTAGATCGGACGAGATCGGTAAAGAGGATCGTCGCGAGCACGCGATCGGGATCAGGCCCGCGTCGTACCCCGGTGAGAAACGACTCGACCTCCTCGAGGATCTGATCCGCGTCGACGGAGATCATGTGCGAGCTCCCGGGCAGCTCGATGAAGCGGGCATCGGGAACGTGGGCCCCGATGTAGCGGCCTTCTTCGACATTGGAGTCAGCGTCGCCGGTGCGATGAAGAACGAGGGTCGGCGCCGTGATCGCCGGCAGGACGTGCCGCACGTCGATCTGGCTGTTCATCAGGATCAGGTCGCGCGCGGCGCCGGGGCTCGCCGCCGCACGAGCACGGCGCAGCCACCAGTTGACGCTCGCGTCGTCGGTGTCCGCACCCATCCTCGCGTGGTCGGCCTTCGTGCCCCAGTCACGCTCGACCTCGGCGGCGTAGGCCTGCCGCTCTTCCCAGGTCACGGCCCACGGGTAGTCGTCGTCGGGATCGCGCCGCTTCGCGTAGGAGGCGTAGATGACGAGCGCCGACACACGCTCGGGATACGTCGCCGCGAACAGGCAGCACATCGGGCCACCCTCCGAGTAGCCGTACAGCGCCGCGCGCTCGCTGCCTGCTGCGTCCATGACCGCGCGGACGTCATCCATTCGCGTCTCGAGGTCGGGCAGCCCGACGGTGCGATCCGAAAGACCCGTGCCTCGCTTGTCGAACCGGATCAGCCGCGCGAAGGAGGAGAGCCGCCGCAGCATGTGGGCATACCGGGGCTCCTCCCAGTCGATGTCCAGGTGGGAGACGAATCCCGGCACCAGGACGAGGTCGAGCGGCCCTTGCCCCGTTACCTGGTAGGCGATGTTGACCTCGCCGCTGCGGGCGTACCGGGTATCAGGCGGCGAGGACATGCCCGCAGTCTCGTAGACTCGGTGCATGGCGGCAACGGCGACCGAGAAGAAGCTCCTGATCGGGGGCGAGTGGATCGAGACCGGCGGGTGGATCGAGGTGCGCTCGCCGTATTCCGGCGAGCTCGTCGGCCGAGTGGCGAAGGCGGGCGCTGCCGAAGCCCGGCGCGCGATCGATGCGGCCGAGGCCGCGATGCGCGAGCCGCTTCCCGCGCACAAGCGGGCGGAGATCCTCGTGCGGGTCGCGGGCTTTCTCGGAAGCCGGCACGAGGAGGTCGCGCAGACGATCACCGCAGAGTCGGGCAAGCCGCTGAAGGCGGCGCGCGTCGAGGCGGCGCGAGCAATGTCGACGTTCACGTTCGCGGCGGTCGAGGCCCGCAAACTTACCGGCGAGATGATCCCGATGGACGCCTCGCAGGCGGGCGCGGGGAAGCTCGCCTTCACCCTGCGCCAGCCGGTCGGGATCGTCGGAGCGATCTCCCCGTTCAACTTCCCGCTCAACCTGGTCGCGCACAAGATCGCGCCGGCGCTGGCCGCCGGCTGTGCGGTCGTGCTCAAGCCGGCGTCGCAGACGCCGTTCTCGGCACTCCTGCTCGCAGAGCTCGAAACCGAGGCCGGCCTCCCGCCCGGGTGGCTCAACGTCCTCGTCGGCCCCGCGTCGGAGATCGGGGACGTGCTGGTCGGCGACGAGCGCGTGCGCGCGATCACCTTCACGGGCTCGGGCGAGGTCGGCTGGAAGCTGGCCGAGCGCGCGGCGCGCAAGCGGGTCAAGCTCGAGCTCGGAAACGCGACGCCCGTGATCGTCGAGGCCGACGCGGATCTCGACGACGCCGCCGCGAAGCTCGCTGCGAACGCGTTCTCCTTCGCCGGCCAGAGCTGCATCTCCGTGCAGCGGGTCTACGTCCAGCGCGGCGCCTACGAGGCGCTGCTCGAGCGCTTCCTGCCGAAGGTGGAGGCACTCGTCGTCGGCGACCCGGCCGACGAGACAACGGACGTCGGGCCGATGATCGACGAGGGCGCACGCGACCGCGTGCTCTCCTGGATCGAGGAAGCCCGTTCCGCCGGCGCCGAGATCCTCGCGGGTGGGACGCTCGAGGGCGAGCTGATCCGCCCGACGGTGATCGCGAACGCGGGCCCGGAGCTGAAGGTGTCCTGCGAGGAGATCTTCGGGCCGGTCTGCACGGTCGCCGCCTACGACACGCTCGACGAGGCGATCGAGCTCGCGAACGGCACGCGCTACGGCCTCCAGGCCGGGATCTTCACCGGCTCGATCAAGACGGCGCTCGCCGCGGCGGCGCGGCTCGAGTTCGGGGGCGTCACGATCAACGAGGCTCCCACGTTCCGCGCCGACCAGATGCCGTACGGCGGCATCAAGGACTCGGGCAACACCCGCGAAGGACCGGCGTACGCGGTGCGGGAGCTGACCGAGGACCGCCTGGTCGCGATCCAGCTCTGACGAGCTTAGGGCAGCAGGCACCGCGCCGAATAGCCCTCCGCAGGCGTTAGTAGACTCGCGGCAATGGCCCGCCTCCCGCGGCTTCAACGCCTCCTGCGACAACCCGACGAGCCGCCTCGCCCTCGGCGGCGGCCCGCCCCGCCTGCGAGCGACCTCAGGCGCGAGCGGCGCGCGCTCCTCCGGCTGCGTGAGCAGAAGCTCCGCGACCTCGGCGGCCTCTCGCTGGAGATGTACCGCCGCGACCGCTTCCGCGAAGACCTGCTGCTCGAGCGCTGCGCCGAGCTGATCGGCCTGGAGGCGCGCATCCACGAGCTCGAGGTGCTGCTCGGCGCGGTGCGCGCCGCACCCGGCGCGCCGCGAAGCGTTCGCTGCGAGTGTGGCGCCCCGCTGCTCTGGGGCTCGCGCTTCTGCGCGACGTGCGGCCGGGCCGTCGTCGCCTCCGAACTCGCCGGCGGAGCACGATGAGCGAGCCCGCGGAGCTACGCTGCCCACGCTGCGAGGCAGCCGTCCAGGCAGGTCAGGAGTACTGCCTCGAGTGCGGCGGCAGACTCGGGCAGGTCGTCCCCAATCCGGTGGAGCGCGTGTCGGCCGGCGTCGTCGAGCGTCACGCCTGGGCCCGTCCGTGGGTGGTGCCCGCGCTGCTCGGACTCGTGATCGCAGTGGCCGGTACCGCCGCCGCGATCGCGATCTCCAGCGACGACGACGAGCCGGAGGCGGTCTCGGTCGCGACCGGCGGCAGCCTGACCGCGACGAGCGACGTCTCGACGTTGACCGCGCCCGAGCCGACAACCGCACCGGCGACGACCCAGACAGCGCCCACGACGACGGCGCCCGCGCCACCACCGGTGAACCCCGCCTCGATCGAGTGGCCGCGCGACCGAAAGGGCTGGACGATCGTCCTGCTCTCGCTGCCCCAGAGCAACGGCCGCGCCGCCGCGGACGCCCGCGCAAAGCAGGCGCGCGACGGCGGCCTGCGCCAGGTCGGGGTGCTGGACTCCTCCCTCTTCGCCAGCCTCCACCCCGGCTACTACGTCGTCTTCACGGGGGTCTTCGACAGCGAGGCCGAAGCGTCGAGCGCGCTCCAGCGTGCGCGGGCCGTGTTCATGAGCGCATACCAGCGGCAGATCATCCCGTGAGCGGCCAGAAGTGTACGAATCGGGCGGAGGGGGCATACGCCCCGAACCGACACCGGGGTGTCTGAAGCTTGTTTACGCGAAGGAAAACTTATGTGAACGACTTTGTAACAGCGCCCGATGTCCGTATACTTCGACTCGACCACCGCCCCGAAAGCCGACTTTTGGCCCTGCATGCGGGATAGACAGGAAGCGATGACCGCCCAGATGGAAGCCCAGCTCATGCAACTCCAGACGTGTATGTATCAGTATTCGAGAGCGATCTATCGCTCGATCAAGGATCTGATCGACCCGTACTCCGAGCCCGCCGCGCAGCTCGATTCGCGCCGCGCGGTGCTCGAGCAGTGCGAGCAGACGATGGAGCGGCTCGCGGCCGATCCGCACTATTTCGCGAAGCCCGACCGGGCACTTTTTCAAGACATTCGCCGCTTCTTCCCGATCACGGCGCAGGCGCAGGTCGCGTGGGCGGTCAAGGAAGGCGTCGGCGCGGCCGTCGGCTTCATCGAAGAGCAGCTCGAGGCCGGAGCGCTCGACGGCGGCGTCGCCCGCTGCCGCGCGACCACCCGCAAGGGCAAGCCTTGCCAGCGCACGCCGCTGCCGGAGCGCGACTACTGCCCGTCGCACCAGCATCTCGAGCGTTCGCTCGCAGCTGCCTAAGCTCGCGTCGGCGAGCGGATAAGCTCGGCCCGTGTCGCATGACACCGACAAGCTGATCCGTCAGCTCTCGCTCGTCGCCTTCCTGATGGCGGAGCGCCGGCCTCTGACCGCGCGCGATGTCAAGGGCAACGTCGAGGGCTACTCGGAGATGTCCGACGAGGCGTTCGCGCGCCGCTTCTACTCCGACCGCGCGGAGCTGATCGCGCTGGGCGTCCCGCTGAACTCCCAGCGGGACGAGTACACAGGCGAGGAGCTCTACACCCTCCGCTCGGAAAACTATTTCCTGGATGAGCTCGAGCTCGACGACGACGAGCTGGCGGCGCTCCAGACGGCCCTGTACATGCTGGAGGGCACGTTCGCCTATGCCGAGCCGCTGCGGCTCGCACTCCAGAGCCTCGCGCTCGGCCGGCCGGGCTTCGACGACGCGCCGACCGGAACCGCCGCGAGCGTCCAGGTGCGCGACCCCGACTACTCGCCCGAGATGGCCGGACGGCTCTCGAAGCTCGAGTCGGCGCTCTCGAAGCAGCGCACGATCAAGTTCAGCTACTGGTCGCCCCGCCGCGACACCGTGCGCGAGCGGACGCTGAACCCGTACGCGCTGCGCCGCGACCGCGGCACCTGGTACGTGGTCGGGCACGATCTCGACAACGAGGACGTGCGGACGTTCCGGGTCTCCCGGATCCGCAGCGACATCCGCTTCGCAACCCGTCGGGAGCGAGACTTCCGGCTGCCCGCCGACTTCCACGTCGATGCGTACCGCGTCGGCGAGGACTGGCAGCACGGAACCGTGCTCGGAACGGCACGGATCGAGGTGACGGGGGACACCGCCTGGTGGGTGCACCGGACGCTGCACGACGCGGGCACGCTCACGGACGGTGTCTTCGAGACCGACTACGCCGCGATCGAGCCGCTCGCCGGCTGGGTGCTGCGCCAAAACGGCCGCGCGGTTCCGCTCGAGCCGGAGAGCCTGCGCGTCGCCTGCGCCGAGGGGCTGCGGCGGGTCCGGGACGCCCACGAGGCCGTGCCCCCGAAACTCGCGCGAGAGAAGGCCCTCGCCGTCGTCACCGAAGCTGCGGAGCGTCCCTCCCCACCGGTCGCGCCCGAGCGCTTTGCGGTGCTCCAGGCTCTCCTCGCCTACCTGCTCGCCGCCTGCGGCGATGCTCGCGATGCCCGCCTCGACGCAGCCGACCTGGCCGAGCGCTTCCACATACCGCCCGACGAGCTCCAGGAGCACCTGTCCCTGCTCAACCTCGTCAACTTCGGCGGCGGCTGCTACACGGTCTACGCCGAGCTCGACGGCGACACGGTGCGAGTCGACAAGGAGCTCTACGGTGACGTGTTCCGGCTCGCCCCTCGGCTGACGCCGCTCGAGGCGCGCGCAATCAGGCTCGCGCTCGACATCGTTGGCCCCTCGATTGCGGCGCAGGTGCACACGCCCCTCGATCGCGTGCGCAAGAAGCTCGAGGAGACCTTCGGCCAGTTCGAGGACCACCAGACGCCCGAGCCGCGCGCAGAGGACGACGAGGAGGCCTTCGTCGCCACCTTCTCGGACGCGATCGAGCAGCGGCGCGTCGTCTCGATCGATTATCTCAAGGAGGGGGAGGAAGCCCCTTCGGAGCGGCTCGTGGAGCCGTACACGTTCGAGCGCGTGCTCCCGAACTGGATCATCCACACCTGGGACCGCACCTCCGGCGGCGAGCGCTCGTTTCGGCTCGACCGGATGCGGTCGGCTCGGCTCACGGACGAGCGCTTCGAGCCGCGCGAAGGCTTCGACCCCCACTTCCTCGAGGACGCGAGCCCGGTACGCGTGCGCTACGCGAAGCCGATCGCCCGCTACCGCGTCGAGCGCGGCGCGGTGCGCCTGACCGACGGCTCGGCTCTCGCGACGCTCCACGTGGGGACGAGCGACTGGCTCGTCGGCGAGATCCTGGCCGACCGCGGCGAGGCCCTCGTGCTCGAGCCCGAGGACGTCAGGCCGCAGATCGCGAAGCGCGCGGGTGAGCTCCTGCGCGAGCTCCGCCTCTCGCGCGTCAAGCTCCCGGGCTAGCTCAGAGGTAGCGTCAGCGTGAACGTCGCGCCCTCGCCGGGGCTCGAAAGGACGTCGAGGCTGCCTCCGTGCGCCTCCGCGAACGAGCGCGCGAGAAACAGGCCGAGGCCTGTGCCCGGCTTGGCGCTCCCCGCGGCGCGACCGAACTTCTCGAAGATCTGCTCCTGGTAGTCGGCCGGGATCCCCGGCCCGCTGTCGCGCACCCGCACGATCACGTGGCCGTTGTCCGTCCGCGCCTCGACGCGGACCTCGCCGCCCGACTCGGAGTACTTGATCGCATTCGAGATCAGGTTGTCGACGAGCTGGCGCAGCCGCTCGGCGTCCCCTCGGACGCGCGGAAGGTTCGCCGGGAGTTCGGCGGCGAGCGTTACGTCGTCCTGGCCGATCTCGGCCGCGGCGACCGAGTCGCGCAGAACCTCGGCGAGGTCGATGTCGGAGAAGACGTAGCCGAACGTGCCCGCCTCGATCCGTGAGGTGTCGAGTACGTCGCCGACGAGCGCCGACAACCGCGTCGTCTCGTCCGCGATCACGGCGAGGAACGCCTCGCGCTGGTCGGGACGAAGCTCGCGCCAGCGCTGCTGCAGCGTACGAGCCGAGCCGATTACCGCAGCTATCGGGCTGCGCAGCTCGTGGGAGACGAGCGAGACGAAGTCCGCTCGCAAGGTCGAGAGCCGGCGCAGCTCATCGACAGTGGCACGCTCGGCCTCGTGCGTGCGGAGGTTCTGCACGGCCGTCGCGACAAGCCTGCCGAGCAGGGTGACCAGGTTGATCTCCTCCGGGCCGAACGAGCCCGGATCCCGGCGAGAGAGCGCAAGCGCACCGATCGAGCGCGGGCCGAGCTGGAGCGGCGCCAGCACGCGCGAGCGCATCCCGAGCTCGAGCAGTCCGGCTTCCTCGGGATAGCGCTGCTCGGCGATGTCTTCCCGGTAGATCGTCCGCCCCGCTTCGATCACCTCTTGGAGAATCGAGCCGGTGACCTCGATCGAGCTTCCCGGGCCGAGGAACGAGTCCGCTCCTTCACCCGCCGTGGCCATGACGCGGGCGCCGTCGCCCTCGGCGAGCAGCACCGCGGCCCGGTCGAAGGGGAGTAGGCCGCGCAACTCGTGAACGAAGGCGTCGAAGGCGCGGTTGAGGTCGAGCGACGAGCTGAGCGCGCGGGCGACCCTGCTGGTCGCCTCGAGCACGTCGATCCGGCGGCCGAGCTCGTCGCGCAAGCGCTCGGCCTCGGCGGCCCGCTCCTGCGCCTCACCTGCCTGATCGCGCTCCATCTCGACGAGCCGTCCGACGACGATGCCGAGAGCGAGCGCGACGAGCACACGCAGGGCGAGCGCGTCCCACCGCGTGTCGGTGCCGAACTCGGCCGCGCGCGTGAGCTCGAGCCCCACCATGATCGGAAGCGTCAGCGCCGCCGCGAGCACACCGCCCCGCAGGCGGAAGAAGACCGCCGCCTCGAGGACCACGAGAAAGACCAGGACGCGAAGCGGCTGCCCCGGCTCCCACGCGAAGACGAACATCAGCGCGCACGCGAGCGCCGCGTCCGCGAGCATGTTCAGTGCCGCGAGCCCGCGAAGCCGCCCGCGCCAGCGATACGCGAGCAGCAGCAGCGCGAGCGCAAGCGCGGCCTGGACGCCGAGCACCGCCCAGGCGCCCCTCTCGTAGCCGGTCGGAAATTCGTCCCGGTCGATCAGGATCTTGGCCAGCGCGAGCGGGACGAGCGTCACGCGGACGAGCGAGAGGACCCGGATCAGCTTCACGCCCCGGCCCGCCCGTCAATGCGGCGGAGCGCCCACTCGGCGTGCTCGCGCAGCAGCTCGTCCGGCCCGTCCGCGTAGCGGGCGACCGCGGCGCGCTCCTCCTGCCCGCCCACGTTCCCTGCCGCGACGAGCGCGTTCCGCCGCAGCCAGCGCGGGTCGTTCCGCGGCACATAGAGCCGGTCGTAACGCTCGACCAGCTCTCCCCCGTCGGCCTCCAGCCAGTCGAGCAGCGAGACCGCGGGCTCGGCGCCGGCAGGCAGAGGCTCCTCGGTGCGGCGCTTCTCCACCCCTCGGTTCCACGGGCAGACGTCCTGGCAGATGTCGCAGCCGTAGACGAGCGAGCCGAGCAGCTCGCGGTGCTCCTCGGGTACGGCGGCCGGCGCCTGCGTCCAGTAGGACAGGCAGCGGGTCGAGTCGAGCGTGCCCGGCTCGTCGAGCGCCCCGGTCGGGCAGGCGTCAATGCAAAGCGTGCAGGAGCCGCAGCCCGCATCCAGGGGCGCTGACGGCTCGACCACCTGGTCGGACACGAGCGTCCCGAGCACGACCCAGGAGCCGTGGCGGCGCGTGATCAGGAGCGTGTTCTTGCCGTAGAAGCCAACCCCCGCGCGCGACGCCCCCTCACGGTCGACGTGGTCGTTCTCGTCGACGAGCACGCGATAGGAGCCGCCCAGCCGACGCCCGAGTGCATCGAGCTTCTCGCGCAGCTCCGCGTAGCGGTCCGACCACGTGTAGCGCGCCAGCCGCCCCTCGCCCGGCCCGGGCTCGGCAGCTGGGCCGTAGTAGCAGAGCGCCGCCGAGATCACCGTTCGCGCCTCCGGGAGGAGCGTCTCGGGATGGCAAGACACCTCCGGGCGCCTCGTCGTGAAGCCCATGGTCGCGAACAGGCCGCGCTGTTTCCGCTCGCGGATGTGGCGCTCGGTGTTCTCGTAGGGGGCGGCCGGCGCCGCCCCGACCGCGTCGAGGCCGAGCTCGGCGCCGGCCCGAGCCAGCTCGGCGGCGGTCATGAGAGGATTGTGCCCGTGAAAGCGATTCGCATCCACGAAGACGGCGGCCCCGAGGTGCTGCGGTACGAGGACGCTCCCGATCCCGTCGCGGGAGACGGCGAGGTGCTCGTGTCGTTGCGGGCCGCCTCGCTCAACCATCTCGACCTCTGGATCCGCAAGGGCCTGCCCTCGGTGCCCAAGCCGCGCATCCTCGGCGCCGACGGCGCCGGAGTGCGCGTCGACACCGGCGAGCGAGTCGTCATCAACCCAGGCCTCGAGCACGGGGCCATGATCACCGTGATCGGGGAGCACACCGACGGAACGCACTGCGAGCTGATCGCGGTACCGGAGACGAACGTCTTCCCGCTCGACGACGCGATCGACTTCGAGACCGCGGCGGCCTTCCCGCTCGTCTACGAGACGGCCTACAGGATGCTCGTCACGAAGGCGCAGCTGGCGGAAGGGGAATGGGTGCTGATCTGGGGGATCGGCGGCGGCGTCGCGACCGCCGCCTTCGAGATCGCCCGCGCGCTCGGCGCGAAGACGCTCGTCACCTCCGGCTCCGACGAGAAGCTCGAGCGCGCCCGAGAGTGGGGCGCCGACATCGCAGTGCCCCACGCGGGAGCAGTGGCCGCGGCAAAGGAGATCGGTGGGATCGACGTGGTCGTCGAGACGGTCGGCGAGGCGACGTGGAAGGACTCGCTCGCGGCGGTCAAGCCGGGCGGACGCGTCACCGTCTGCGGCGCAACCAGCGGTCCGAACCCGCCCGCGCAGCTCCACCGCTTCTGGTGGAAGCAGCTGACGGTCTACGGCTCGACGATGGGCACGCGCGAGGACTTCCTCGGCGCCTACGAGCTCGTTCGGTCGGGCCGTGCCCGCGTGCACGTCGACTCCGTCTTCCCGCTCGCAGACACCCGCGCAGCGCACGAGCGCCTGGAAGCCGGCGAGCAGCTCGGCAAGATCGTGCTCGAGATCCCCGGCTCGGCCTAGCCGAACGCTGGTCTAGCCAAAACCAAGGATGAACTTGGCGTCCTCGGACATGCTGTCCGGCGTCCACGGCGGGTCGAACGTCAGCTCCACCTCGACCTCCTCCACGCCCTCGACAGACTTGGCCGCGTCGTGGATCCCGTCCTGGATCATCTGTCCAGCGGGACAGCCCATCGAGGTGAGGCTGTGGATCACCTTCACCTTCGGCCCGTCGATCTCGACGTCGTAGAAGAGCCCGAGCTCGACGATGTCCATCCCGAGCTCCGGGTCCTCGACCGTGTGCAGCGCTTCGACGATCTCTTCGCGTGTCGCCATCGCTCCAGGCTACCCGAGGAGGCGCACTTCCTCGCGGCGCTCGCGGGCGAAGAAGTGAATGCTCTCGGTGAAGCGGACCCAGTTGCAGCGCATGCACATCACGAGCGAGTGCGTGCGGGCGCTGTCGGCCAGGTAGCGGACGCCACGGAGCAGGTCGCCGTTCGAGATGCCCGTTGCGACCACGATCACCTCTCCGGAGGCGAGATCATCCGAGGAGAAGACCCGGTTGACGTCGGTGACGCCGTGCGCGGCGGCCTCGTCGATCTCGGCCCGCGTCGTCGGCCAGAGCTGCGCCTGCAGCTCGCCGCCCAGGCAGCGCAGCGCCGCTGCGGAGAGCACCGCTTGGCGCGTTCCCCCGATTCCGATCGCGAGGTGGTCGTTCGTGCCGCGGATCGCCGCCGAGATCGAGGCGGTGACGTCGCCGTCCTGGATCAGCTTGATCCGAGCGCCGGCGGCGCGGATCTCTTCGATCAGGTCGTGATGGCGCGGTCGGTCGAGCACGATCGTTGTGATGTCGTTTGCGTTGCGTCCGAAGGCCTCGGCGATCGCGGCGATGTTGTCCGCGACCGGGCGCGTGAGATCGATCTTGCCGCCGACGCGCGGACCCACGGCCATCCGGCGCATGTACATGTCGGGCAGGCGGAGCAACGAGCCGGGCGGCCCGACGGCGATCATCGACATGGCGCCGTTGCCTCCGCGCGCGACGACTCCGCGCCCCTCCAACGGGTCGATCGCGAGGTCGAACGCCTCGCCGCCCGCACCGATCGTCGAGCCCTGTCCCAGATCTGCCCCGTCCGGCGAGCCGATCACGATCGTGCCCTCGATCGGCAGCCCGGCGAGGCCGGCCAGCATGCCGCCGCTCGCGGCGTCCTCCGCCGCGTCCTGGTCGGCCCGCCCGAGCCAGCGGGCCCCGGCGAGAGCGCCCCACTCGGTCGCGCGCGCGAAGAGCGCGCACGGACAGGTCTTCTGGACCTCGGCGCTCACCGCGTCGCCGCCGCGGCGCGCTCGGCCTGCTCGAGCACGAGCTCGAGCACCGCGCCGACAGCGTCGTGCCGCGACTCGTTCTCGATCACCGGGACGTCGCACTTCGCCGCGCGGTCGAGGACGTAGTCCTGAATCATCCTGATCTCTGGCAGACCCGCAATGTAACGATCGACCGGCCGCACGCCGTCCGAGGTCGCGTCACGGATCCAGAAGTGCGTACGGTGGATCTCCTCGTCCCGGATCGCGAGCACGCACTGGACGACGAGCGCCCCCTCGAGCTCGGTCGTCAGCATCCCGGGGACGAGGTGGACGCCCTCGAGCACCATCGACCAACCCTCGTCGAGCGCCCGCTGCAGCGCCGCCTCGACGCCGGTGAGGACGTTGCGCGTCTGGTCGAGAAACCCCAGCAACGCCGCGTCACCCGACTCCTCCTCCTCGGCCCGGGTCAGGCCGAGCCCGGCCTCGAAGCTCGAAAAGTGGATCGAGGGCATGAACTCCTTGGCGAAGAAGGCCCGCATCGTCTGGCGCACGAAGTCGGTCGACGTGACGCGGGTGATCCCGAGCCGGTAGGCGACCTCCGTTGCGACCGTGGACTTGCCGGTGCCGGTGCCGCCGCCCACGAGCAGGATCACCGGCAGGTCGAGCTCCTGGAGGTCGCGGAAGCGCCGCAGCTGGCGCACCGCCCGCGTGCCGGGGCCTTCGCCGAGCACCTCGACGGCAAGCTCGCGCAGCCGGTCGAGCTCGACGGCGATCTCGCCCCGTGCGGCGAGGTCGAGCTCGGTCCTGCGGGCGAGCTCGTATGCGGGATCGTCGGCCACGCCGACCGCCGTCAATGCCCGGGCCATCAGCCCCTTCGAGTAGGGCCGCTCAAGACCGCCGAGGAAGTCCCGCTCGCCCTTGCGCCTTTCAGTCATGCGCCGCCTCGTCCGCGAGCCGCAGCAGCTCGCCGTCCAGGTCGTCGTCGCCCACCACGAGCACGTCACTGCCGGCAAGCACGACCTCGACGCCGCGCTCGGAGGCGGCCTCGGCGACGACGTCGATCGCGGCCGCCTTCAGCTCGACGAGGAAGACATCGGCTTCGACCTGCGCGAGCTCCGTGCGCAGCTTCCCTCGATCCGCGAGGCTGCCCGAGACGTGCACGACCTCGGCGCCGTACTCCTCGCTCAGGTGCGCCTTGAACCCCGCGTGGGCCGACTCCGGCGCCGTCGAGAAGAACGCGACCGTCCGACCGGCGATCTCCCCGGCCGGCTTCGGCCGCAGCGTCGTCGCGATCACCCTGGGCGCGAGTGCGAGCGCGCGGCCGTGCAGCTCCTCCCAGCCGGAGCCTCGCTCGGCCATCGTCAGCAGGACGAGGTCGGAGACGAGGTACCGGTACTCGTTCAGATAGCCGGTGACGACGTCCGGATCCTGCTGCGCGTTGACGACGAGGATGCGCCGGCGGGTCTCGATCGGCGGGAAGGCGGCGCCGCTACCGTCGAAGACGACGAGATCCGGCCCCAGCTCGGCAGCGAGCTTCGCTCCCTCGGCCACGTTCGAGACGGAGACCGTGCCGGCGAGCCCTCCGCCGCACCGCCGGCAGCCGACCGTCTCCACCCCGGCGAGCGCGGCCGTCTCCAGATAGTCGGAGGCGGCGTGCTGGCCCGCCCGGGACAGCTCGAGCAGGGCGTCGACGTCCGGCGCGACGCTCGCGACCTCCGGCTCAGGCGGCCCGCCGCGGCCCATGGCCACGACCACCACCTTGCGGTCACGCGCGTACAGCCGCGCCGCGTGCGCGGTGATCGCGGTCTTGCCGACGCGCTTGCCCGTTCCGACGATCCCGATCGACGGGAGCGGGAACGGCTCGAGCGCGGGCGGGTCGAACCTGAAGTCGCCGCCGATGTAGGGCAGGCCCGCGGCCAGGACGCGGCTCGCAATCCGGAAGCGCTCGACCGGGCCGAGCACGGGCTCGTCGGAGAGGTCGACGACGACCTCGGGGCGGTACTGGGCGAGGGCGGCGCCGAGATCGTCCGCGAGCGCAACGCCGTAGTCCGCGTCGTCGCGCAGCTTCTCGCTGCCGCCGACCACGTGCGCGGCCACGAAGTCGTACGGGAGCTCCTCGAGCGCCGACTTGACCACCGGCGCGTAGTGCTCCCCGTCGATCAGAGCAAGGGCACGCTGAGTCATGACCGGCTCGTGACCTCGTCCTCGATCCTGCCGGTGTACTTCTCGTACTCGAAGGTGTCGAGGGAGAACTGGATGATCCGCTCCTGCCCGTGGAAGGGGTGCTTGCGCCAGACGGCGACGTGGCTCCCGGACACCTCGACGACGTTGTAACAAGGGCGAGTGTTGCCGCGCAGGCGTAGCGAGGAGACCGTGCCGGTGTTGACGACGAACAGGTTCTCGAGCTTCCACGCGTACGGGACGTGCTTGTGACCGGAGAGGACGAGCTGCACGCCGGCGCGCTGGAGCGTCTCGATCGTGTCGCCCGCGTCATAGATCACGTTGCGCTCGCGGCCGGTGCCGGGCACGGGCAGCAGGTGATGGTGGCAGACGAAGATCCGCAGGCTCGCCTCGGGTGCGAACTGTTCCTCGATCCAGCGATAGCGGCCTCGGCCGATCTGCCCGTGGTCGAGATCGGGCTCGGTCGAGTCGACGGCGACCACCGTCACGGGGCCGACGCGCAGCACCGAGTTGCGCTCGCCGAACAGCGCCTCGAAGTGAACGTAGCCAACGTTCCGCGAGTCGTGGTTCCCGGGGATCACGACCATCGACTCGCATTCGACCTTGTCGAGGTAGCGGCGCGCCTCCTCGTACTCGTGCTTGAAGCCGAACGTCGTCAGGTCGCCGGAGCAGACCACGATGTCGGGCTTCAGGTCGTTGATCTCGCTGATCGCCCGGTCGAGCAGGCCCGGGACGAAATACTGGCCGCCGCAATGCAGGTCGGACAGATGCGCGATCGTGAAGGTCGTCCCCTGGGCCGGCTCGGACATGCGGGGAGCATAGGAGCTTCCGGAAAGCACCGTCCGGGGCTCGCGCTACCTTGAAGTTCGTGCCCCGGCAGCCGCCCGCGTTCCGCGCCTTCCACGGCTCGGCCCCGCCCAGGTTCGTCAACGAGGTCGAGCTCGAGTGCGCGAAGATGCTCGACTTCTACGGCGTCCCGTGGGAGTACGAGCCACGAACCTTCGTGCTCCAGCGCGACGAGGAAGGCCGCGTGACGAGAGCGTTCACGCCCGACTTCTACCTGCCGGAGCAGGACCTGTACGTCGAGGTGACGGTCATGCGGCAGTCGCTCGTGACCCGAAAGAACCGCAAGCTGCGCGAGCTGAAGCGGCTCTACCCCGAGATCAAGGTCAAGCTCTTCTACCGGCGCGACATCGAGCGCCTGGCCCAACGATCGAGACTCAAGCTCGCCTCCTAGCGCACCTGCTCGCGGAGCGCGGCCACCCGATCGGGGAGGTCTACCTCTCACGCGAGGAGATCGCCCGCCGGGTCGCCGAGATCGGGGCGGAGCTCGCGGCAGCCTACGGGGGATGCGAGGCTCTCCTGGTCGCACCGCTCAAGTCGAGCGCCGTCTTCCTGGCCGATCTCTCCCGCGCCCTGCCGGTTCCGCACGGCGTCGATTTCCTCGAACTCGCCGAATACGCCGACGGGTGCAGCGGCGGCGTGCGGCTGCTGAAGGATCTCGACACCTCGATCGTCGGGCGGCACGTGGTGATCGTGGAGGACGTCGTGGACACCGGCCTGACGTTGAACTTCCTGGCTCGGACGCTCTCGCTGCGGGAGCCCGCCACCCTCTCGGCGGTGACGCTCCTCGACCGCCCCTACCGGCGTCTCGTCGACGACGTGCCGCTCGACTACGTCGGCTTCACGGTTCCGGACGAGCTCTTCGCCGGCTACGGACTCGGTCTCGACGAGCGCTGGCGCGCGCTACCGGACCTGCACATCGTCACGACGGCCGACCTGCCCGCCCACCTGACGGGCAACGGCTATCGGCCGACCAAGGCCGCCTAGGAGCCGAAAAAGCAACCGGCCGCCCATGGGGCGGCCGGTGCGCGTCGGGAGACGAGGAACGACATCCTCGGAGTGACATCGTTTCCTACGTGCAAGTTAGAAACGATCGGGGCGTGCAATGAGATACGGCTCGGTCTACAGATACCCGAGCGGGTCGACCGGGGAGCCGTTCACACGCACTTCGAAGTGCACGTGGGGGCCGGTCGAATGACCCGTATTGCCCGAGTAGGCAATCAGCTGGCCCTGGGCCACCGACTGCCCCACTCCGACCGTCACGCTCGTGTTGTGGCCGTACGCGGTTGCAACTCCGCCGCCGTGATCCACGACCACGAGGTTCCCGTAGCCGCCCATCCAGCCAGCCACGATCACCGTGCCGGCGGCAGCAGAGACGACCGGCGTGCCGTTCGCGACCGCGAGGTCGATTCCCTCGTGCATCCGGCCCCAGCGCCAGCCGTAGCTGCTCGTCAGGATGCCGTGAACGGGCCAGACGAAGCCGGCTGCCGAGGCGGCGCCGGTCGGCGCCGGCACGATCGACGAGCTCTGCGCCGACTGGATCCTGGCGCTGAGCGCCGCGCTCTGCAGCTGCAGCTCGCGCATGTGCTCGAGCGCGTCATCCTTGTCCCCCTGCACGTTCTCGAGCGCCGAGCGCTTGTCGCGCCTGGCGGTCGCGAGCTCCCGCTGGCTCCAGGCGAGCCGATCGCGCACCGCGCGCTGCTCCGCGGTGCGGGCCGCCACCGTGCGGGTAGTCGCCGCCACCGACTTGCGGGTCTTGCGCGTCGAGTTCCGCGTCTCCTGCATCTGCAGCTTCGCGCCTTCGACCTCGTCCGCGATCTGCTCGTCCTGGGCGCCGATGTCGTTGAGGAACTCGAGCTGGTCGAGGAGGTCCGAGAAGCTCGCCGCTTCGAGCACCACCGTCAGCGCCGAGGTCGGATCGGAGGTGTAGATCTCCACGATCCGCTTGTTCAGCCGCTCCATCGCCGCCTTGTGCTGGCGCTGAAGGAAGACCAGCTTGCGAGTCTGGAGCCTGTAAAGCTGGTTGAGCCGGTCGAGCTGGCGCTGGTGGAGGGCGAGCACGTCCTCGAGCCGGTCGAGCCGAGTGGAAGCGTTGTCGACGTCGTCCTGAAGCGCGCGGATCTTCGACGTGACTGTCGCGATCTGCGAGCTGAGCACGCCCTCCCGCTCCCGGGCGGCCTCGATCTTCGCCTGCAGGACGTCGATCCGGCCGTCGATCACTTCCTTCTTTGCGATCGGGCTCTCCAGGCCAAGCGCGGGCGAGGCGACGAGAAAGCACGTGAGCGCGGCGGCGGCCAGAACGAGGCCGGTAGTGAGGCGAAGGCGCATCCGTCAGTAGTTTCGTCGGGCGATCGGCCGTCCCTTCAGTGGGGCGACCGGACGTCCAGTGTAGCCGCGATCCTGCCGAAAGCTACTGCGGCCCGAACTACTGCGGCTCGGGCTCGGGGACGATCGCCGGGGTGGGCGGATCGGCCTCGTCGGGCGGCGGATACGGCTCGGGGATCACCGCCGGGCCGGGCTCGGGCACGACCGCCGGCTGAGGCGGATCGGCTTCGCCGGGCTGCGGGTACGGCTCGGGTGGCGGAATCGGCTCCATGACCTCTTTCTACCCGGATCGCTCAGCCTTCACACGCGGCGCCGCCGTGGCCCGCGGCTCGAGCAAGTGCAGCGCCTCCGCAGCCTCCCTGCGCAACGGCCCAACGAGCATCCGGTAGTCGTCGTCGGAGACCTTGCCGGTGCGGTGGTCGAGCTCGAGCTCCTTCAGGGCCCCGAGGGCGCGGTCGCGTGTCTCGGCGAGCTCGAGCCGCCGCCGTTCCAACTCGGTCTGGTCATCCAGCAAATCGGGGCCACGCGGCTCGCGCAGGAACGGCACCGCCACGAGGACGACACAGGCCGCCGCGAGCAGGGCGCCGAGGAGCAGCGCGAGGCTCACTGCCGCGCCGGCGTCTCGGCGCCGGCGTACCGCACCGCGAGCCGCCGCTGCTCGCGCGCGTCCGGCCACAGGGTGATCAGCGACCCGAGCAGGAAGATGAAGCCCGCGAGCCAGAGCAGGTTGACGAGCGGCTTGACGAAGACACGGAGGTAGATGGAGCCGTCTGCGTTGACCTGCTCGGCGATGACGAAGAGGTCTTCCCCGGTCAGGTAGTTCGTGCGGACGCCAACCTCGTTCGTGACGGTGCCCTCGACCGTGTAGGCGTTCTTGCCGGCCTCGACGACGCCGAGCCGCTCGCCGTCGCGCTCGACGTCGAGCACCGCCCGCACGATCGTCGCGTTTGCCCCCGGACGCTCGACGAGGTCGCGGTAGGTGAGCCGATAGTCGCCGACGGTGAGCGACCCACCCTTCGTCAGCCGCCCCTCGGCCACAGAGTCGTAGAGGCCGGCTCCGGCGATCCCGATCGCGAGCACGACGATCGAGGCGTGCACGACGTAGCCGCCGTACCGGCGCCGGTTCCGGGCGACAAGGGCGGCGAACGCGCCCGGCCAGGAGCCACCGGAGAGCGCGCGCCGAGCCCGGGTGCCGCGCACGAACTCGAGCCCGATCGAGGCCAGCACGAAGGCGGAGAAGCTGTAGGCGATCAGCCCGGGAACGGACGAGCCCGCACCCAGGGCGAGCAGGACGAGCCCCGTCACGGCCGCGACGCCCGCCGGCCAGGCGAAGGTCAGGCCGAGGCTCCGCAGCGACGCCCGTCTCCAGGCGACGAGCGGGCCGATGCCCATCAGCAGGAGCAGCGGCAGCCCGAACACGATCAGAAAGAAGTCGTAGTAGCCGCGCCCCACGATCCGCGTCTCGCCGAGGAACACCTCGTGGACGATCGGGTACGTGACGCCCCAGAGGATCGTCAGGGTCAGCGCGACGAGCAGCAGGTTGTTGTAGAGGAACGTGGCCTCGCGCGAGACGAGGGACTCCAGGCGCGCCCGTGTTCGCAGCAGCGGCAGCCGCGCGAACACGAGCAGCAGCGACCCCAGCACGATGAAGGCGAGGAAGCCGAGGAACCAGGCGCCGATGGGGCTCTCGGTGAAGGAGTGGACCGAGCTGAGGATCCCCGAGCGGGTCAGGAACGTCCCGAAGATCGAGAGCGAGAAGGCGAGGATGACGAGCAGGACGTTCCAGAGCCTGAGCATCCCGCGCTTCTCCTGCACCATCACCGAGTGCAGGAACGCGGTCGCCGCGAGCCATGGCATCAGCGCCGCGTTCTCGACCGGATCCCAGGCGTAGAACCCGCCCCACCCCACCTCCTCGTACGCCCATTTTGCCCCGATCAGCTGGCCGACGCCCAGCGCCGTCCAGGCGACGAGAGTCGCCTGGCGCGTGGCGACGATCCAGCGCTCGTCCGTCCGCCGCGCGAGCAGCGAGCCGATCGCGAACGCGAACGGGATCGTCAGCCCGACGTAGCCGAGGTAGAGAAAGATCGGGTGCACGAGCATGTACGGGTTCTGCAGGCTCGGGTTCAGCCCGCGGCCGTCGTCCGGAGCGAGCTGGGTCGCAAACGGGCTCGACACGAAGACGAGCATGAAGGCGAAGAACAGCATCACCGTCGCCAGCACCGGAACGACCCAGACCGTCAGGTCGCGGGAGGCGCGGCGGTTCAGCACCACGGCGGCGGCGCTGTACAGGGTCAGGAGGAGCAGCCAGAAGAGCAGGGATCCCGCCTGGCCGCCCCAGAGCGCGGCGAGGGTGTAGCGGACCGGCAGCTGATCGCTCGTGAGCTCCCAGACGTAGACGAAGCTGTAGTCGTTCCGAACGAACGCGAGCAGAAGGACGCCCGTCGCGACGGCGGTCGTGACGAGCGTCAGAAGGAGCGCGGTCTGGGCGGACTCCGCCAGCCGGCGGCGACGAGTTCGCGCCGCCGCGGCCCCTGCGACCAGCGCGTACAGCACGAGCAGGAGCGTGGCAACTAGCGCGGCGCGGCCGAGCTCAGGCATGGCGGCGCACTACGTCTTGGCGGTGTACTTCGAGGGGCACTTCGTCACGAGCGAATCCTTGGTGGCGACGAAGACGCCGTTGCGCAGCTCACCCTTGACGGACACCTCTCGACCGCCGCGGAACTGGTCGGACACCGAGCCCCGGTAGAGGACCGTGACCGCCGTCTTCGCGGAGCCCTCACGGTCGCGCAGCTTGAAGCGCAAGCCGCTGCCGTACGAATCGCCCTTGTACCCCGGCTGGACGTGCCCGACGAGGGTGACGACGCCCTGGGTGCCGGCGAGCTCGCTCGGCGCGATCGAGGGAGTGCCCCCGCCCGCAATCGACGTGTACAGCAGGAAGACGGCCAATACGGCCGCGACCGAAAGCGCGATCACGAGCCGCGCCGGGTTGCGCTTCGCTGCCATGCCCTGATGGTAGCTCGGCTAGGCCGAGCGGGGTGCGACTTCACGCCGCGCAGGAATGCGGTACCCGTGATCGTGGCAGAGCGAGCCGGGCGCGTCCTCGGTCAACGCGTCGCAGTACCCCTTGCCGTAGGCGGCCCGCATGAATGCGGATACGACCTCGAGATTCCACTCGGCCACCTCGCCCGCCTCGCGCCACAGGTCGGTGAGCCGGAGGTCGATGTCGAGCTCGAGCAGGTCGATGCGGGTGGGTGACTGTGCCATGTCCGAAAGGGTATGAACCCCCTCGGACGACATCGCTCCCGTCGGCTACGGTCCGGGTGTGGGAGCGATCCGCCTCGGCCCAGCGCGCTGCCCGTCACGGGAATCGCCCGAGCTCGCGGTCGAGATCCTGATCGCGCGCGGCTTCTCGGCGTGCGAGCTCGACCTGGAGAGCGGCTTCTGGCTCGACTACCCCTGGGCCGAGCGCCTCGGCGAGCTTGCGCGGGAGCAGGACGTCGCTCTCTCGGTGCACGCACCCCTCTTCGCCTTTCCCGGCCACCCGGACGAGAAGAAGTCGAAAATGGCGCTCGGGGCGCTCGACCGCACCGCCGGCATCGCTGCCGCCTGCGGAGCCGAGGTCGTGGTGATCCATCCGGGGTTCTGGCTCGGCCGCGACCGCAATCAAACCCTCGACGACGTCGTTCGCTGGCTCGAGACACTGCGCGAGCGACTTGAGCAGAAGGACCGCGCGGTCGCCTTCGGCGTCGAGGTGATGGGCCGCGTCAGCGAGCTCGGCTCGATCGACGACGCGCTCGAGCTCTCCTCCCGCGTCTCCTGGCTGCGGCCGGTGATCGACTTCGCGCACATGCACGCGACCACGGACGGCGCCTTCACGGACACAGAAACCTTCGCCGCCGTGCTCGAGGCAGCGGACGCCGTGCTCGATCCCGGCGCGCCGTTCCACATCCACTTCTCCGACATCGCCTACGCGAACCGCAACGAGACGAAGCACCTCCCCTATGGCGAGGGCACGCTCCGCGCCGAGCCGTTGCGCGACGCGCTCGCGCGCTTCGAGCGCCCGGCGACGGTGATCTCCGAGTCGCCCGACGAGGCATCGACGCAGGCGATCGCCGCGATCCTTCAGACGGGCTCGAGCGCGTAGCTCGCCAGCTCCGCCTCGAACTCCTCGACCTCGTCTTCTCGACCGCGCGAGCGCAGGAAGTCGACGAGCGCCTTCAAGACCTCGCGCCGGATCAGACGAACCTGTCTCTTCAGGACATCGACGGCGTCACGCAGCAGCGCCTCCGCCTCCTCGTCTCGGCCTTGCGCGGCGCGAACGATCCCGAGTGCCATTCGTGTGGTGGCGCGCGAGCTGTTGTCGTGTGCACCGACCGTCTCGCGGGCTTCGAGGGCGTAGCGCTCCGCCTCGTCGACCTTGCCCCGCTCGACCAAGACCTGGGCGAGGCCGCGCTGCGCCTCGCAGAGCGTGCCCCGGTCCTCGAGCGGCTTCAGAATCCGGATCGCGTCTCGGAAGCGGCGGTCGGCGGCGGCGATATCGCCCCGGCGACGCTCGAGCCAGCCGTAGTGAATGTGCACCCGGGCGAGCGCCCAGGCTCCGCCCGACTGGGAGAACAGCTCCTCGGCCCGGTCGAGCGCCGCCGCCGCCTCGTCGAAGCGGCCGCGGAGCGACTCGATCCGAGACTGCGAGATCAGCGTCCAGCCGAGCGCCGTGATGTTGCCGCTCTCCTCCGCCAGCTCGAGCGCCTCGGCGGCGAGCCGGCTCGCCCGGTCGAGGTCGAGCCGCGCGATCGCCGAGCTGGCGAGCTCGTCCAGGGCGTTCGCCTCCAGGTCATTGCGCCCGATCTCGCGCGCAACCTCGAGCGCCTTGCCGATCCACAGCTCGTCGTCTTCGAGGTCCCCGAGCCACCATCCGATACGAGCGCGGACGGTCAGCGCCTCGACGCGGTCCTCCGGCGCCGCATCTTCGAGCAGCACGAGCGCGCGCTCGATCAACTCCTTGCCGTGCGGGAGATCGGCGTCGCGCAGCAGCGCGGCCTCGGCGAGGGCGACCAGCGCCAGGCCCTGGAGCCGGCTGTCGCCCGCCTGCGCCGCATCCTCGAGGACACGCTCCATCTCGGCTGCGAGGGCGGGAAGGTCGGCGATGCGCCCGGCGGCCCGCGCGGCGAGAAATCGCCGCTGCAGCGTCGGCTGGAGCTCGGCGGCCCGAACGAGCAGTCGCCGCGCCGAGCGGTTGGCCTCGCGCGCGAGCGCCCGCCGGCCGGCCGCCTCGAGGGCGGCGGCCGCATGCGCTGCGAGCTCCGGCGACACGGACCCGTCGAGCTCCTCGTTCAGCGTCGCAGCCTGGTCGAGGTGGTACGCCCGGATCTCGAGCAGCTCGTCGCCCGTGCGCTCCTCGAGCCAGGCGGCGACCTGCTGGTGCAGGTCGGCTCGGGCCGCCTTCGCCAGGCCCGCATACGCGACGTCGCGAATCAGGACGTGCTTGAACCGGTAGGCCTGCTCGCCCGAGATCGAGGAGCGGCTCTCGCGCGTGACGAAATCGCGCAGCAGCAAGTCGTCGAGCACGGGGTCGACGTCCTCGAGGTCAGGCGAGAGATGGGCGGCGGCGTCCTTCCAGAAGATCCGCCCGATCACCGAAGCGCGCTGGAGCAGGCGCTTTTCGCTCTGCGGCAAGCGGTCGATGCGGGCCGCGATGATCGCCTGAAGCGTGTCCGGGATCCGCTTCGCCGAGGCGCCGCCCTCGAGCAGCATCCTCGTCGTCTCCTCGAGGAAGAGCGGATTGCCCTCGGTCTTCTCGAGCAACGTCCGCCGCTCGGCCAACGAGAGCTCTCGCTCGGCGAGGAGCTCGTCGAGCAGCACCTCGCTCTCCTCCGGCGCCAGCGGCTCGAGCTCAATCGCGGTCGCTCGCAGCCGGCCGCCGCCCCAACCCGGCCGGATATCGAGCAGCTCGGGGCGCGCGAGGCAGACGATCATGAGCGGCGCGTCCTTGACGCGCTCGGCGAGGTGCTCGATCAGATCGAGCAGCGGCTCCTCGGCCCAGTGAACGTCCTCGAAGACGAGGATCAGCGGCTGCGCGTCGGCGAGCTCTGCCGCCCACTCTCGCGCGGCCCACGCGATCTCCTGCTGGCTGCGCTCGGTCTCGATGCCCTCGAGCACGCCCACGGCGAGCGCGAGCAGGTCGGCGACCGCGTCGTCGCCGCAGCAGGCGCGGAGCTTCGCGACCGCCTCCTGGACGGGGTCGTCGTCCTTGATCCCGGCGGCGATCTTGACCATCTCGGCGAGCGGCCAATAGGTGACGCCCTCGCCGTAGGGCAGCGACCGGCCGAAGAGAACGGTCGCGCCTTCTACTCCCTCCACGAACTCTCGCGCTAGGCGGCTCTTGCCGACACCCGGTTCGCCGTAGATCGTGAACAGATGCGCGCGGCGATCGCGGGCGACCCGCGCGAAGGTGTTGTGGAGCAACTCCAGCTCGTGCTCGCGGCCGACCAGGGGTGCAGCGACCGAGGGCGTCCGCTCGCCACTGTTGCGAACGGACACGACCTTCCAGACGGGCAGCGGCTCGCCGAATCCCCTCAGGTCGATCAGGCCGCGGTCTTCGGTGTCGACGATGTCAAATGTCAGCCGGCGCGCGAAGGCGCCGATCAGGATCTCGCCGGGAGCCGCGAGCTGCTGCAGACGCGCCGCCACGTTGACGGCCTCTCCGGTCGCGAAGGTGGAGTCGGAGTCGTCGGCGACGATCTCCCCCGCCTCGACGCCGATCCTGGCCTCGAGGTCGAGCCCGTGGACGGACTCGAGGATCGCAACGGCAGCGCGAACCGCACGCTCCGCGTCGTCCTCGTGCGCCTGGGGAACTCCGAAGGCCGCCATCACTGCATCGCCGGCGAACTTCTCCACGATCCCTCCATGGGTGGCGACACAGTGCGAGACCTGCTCGAAGAAGGCGTTGACACGACGCCGGACGACCTCGGGATCGCGCGCCGCGACGAGCTGCGTGGAGCCGACGAGATCGACGAAGACAACGGTCGCGAGCTTGCGCTCCATGTCTCAAGTGTAAGGATTGAACTTCGGGTCGCGAAAGCGCAGAATGGCCGTTCATCAGGGATCGGACTCAGGGGGAGACAATGAGACGCATGTGGATCGCGCCTGCCGTTGCCGCGGCGGCGCTGACGATCGCCGTTGCCGGAGCCGTTGCGCACGGCGACGGCGGCGAAGCGGGCATCAAGGACCACCAGCGCTTCCACGACCAAGCGCTGAAGACGTACGAAGGAGGCAACAAGGCCGGTTCGGCCTGGAACATGGTCGCCGTCGGGCATACCGACCTCGGGGCCCGCGGCTTCAACGCGGACGTCTGGCAGCACGAGGGCTACGCGTACGTAGGCCAGTGGGGCTTTGCGGACTGGGCGACGGGCAACTCGCGCTTTTGCGCGGTGGATGAGACTCGCGGCGTCGCCGTGGTCGACGCCCGAAACCCGAGCCAGCCCAAGCAGGTGGCCTCCCTCCTCAACCCGGTCGGCAGCTCGGCCGAAGACGTCGTCGTCTACACCGCGCGGTCCGGCCCCTACACCGGGCGCGACATCGCGGTGGCGGGCGTCCAGTCCTGCTCAGGCACCCGCTACGAAGCCGAGGGCAAACGCGGACTACAGCTCTGGGACGTCACTAACCCGGCTGCACCGGTGGAGCTGGCGCTGCTCGACACAGGCTGCTGCACGCGCGGCGTGCACGAGTTCGAAGTGGCGCACCGGGCCGACCTCGGCCGCACGTTTGCCTACGCCACGGTGCCAACCTCGCGCTATCCGGACAGCACCACCGCGAGCGGCTACCGCGACGCGGACGGCGACGGCGACTTCCGGTTGATCGACATCACCAACCCGGCAGCCCCGTTCCCCGTCTCCGACTGGGGCATCCAGGACGCCGGCGGACCGTTCTCCGGGGGCCAGGGCTGCGATGCCGACGCCAACTACGGGCATGGTGCAGAGCCGTCCGAGGACGGGAAGCTCGCCTTCATCGCCTACTGGGACAGCGGTTTCATCCGCCTTGACCTGACCAATCCGGCGAATCCCGTCTACACGGGCCGCACGGTGTACGCGGCCGACGCGGACGGGGACGCACACTCCGCGCAGTACGACGAGGGCCGCAAGCTGCTGATCACGGCCGACGAGGACTTCTGCAAGACGTCGGGCGCCGGCACGGAGAAGGGCTTCGGCTACATGCGGGTGTACGACTACGCGAAGCCGTCGGCGCCGAAGCAGATCGGGGTCTACAAGACGCCCAACTCGGTCGATTCGACCGACATCGCCGCGGGCGACTTCGTCATCCACAACAACTTCCTCGTGGGGACGACCTCGTACACGTCCTGGTACACGGACGGCGTCCGCGTGATCGACCTGTCGAACCCGCGTGCGCCGAAGGAGGTCGCGAACTTCGTGCCGCCGGCGACCACGAATCCGGTCAAGCCGTCGCAGCGCGGCGTGCTGACGAACACGACCCAGGTCTGGGGCGTCGTCGTCGACGAGCAGACCGGCCTCGTCTACGCGAGCGACATGAACTCGGGGCTCTGGATCCTGAAGCGCACGGGCTAGGAATGCGGGAGGGGCGTCCGACGGGACGCCCCTCCCGCTACCAGGTGTCCAGCTCCTGGAACGGTTGCACCGTCGCCGCCGGGCGGCCGAGTACACGGCCGGTAGCCAGCTCGGCGACGAGCGTGCGCTCGTTGACGAGCGGCAGATACAGGTACGGGCCGGCCGTCGAGAAGACGCCGAACTGTGCGAGTGGGTCGTCGATCCCGTACCGGCGCGCGCCGTCCGGCCCGTAGGCGGTGACGCCGGCCCGCCGCACGCCGACGATCACCCCGCCTGCGAAGCGAAAGGAGTCGACCCTACGATCGACGAGCCGTCGCCGCCACGTGCTCGTGTCGACGAGCCAGAGGCCGATCGACCTTGCGGCACGGGGGCCAGCCTCCGGCTTCTCCCAGCCCGAGAGCGCGAGCGTGCCTTCGGCGACGAGCTTGAGCTGGCGCCGCGACCAGGGATTCCCGACCTTGGCGAGCGTGCGTACCGCGTTGCAGCGAACGGCGAGCGAGTCGAGGACGACCTCGCAGATCTCCCCGTCGCCGTCGGCGAGCCAGGCGCGCTCTCCTTCCGGATCGATTGCGAGACCGGGCTCGGCCATGCGCACGACGTCGTTCCCCTTGCGCGCCCAGCCGCCTTGGATCCGGTCGATCCGGACAGAGCGGGCGCGCCCGTCGGCGTCGATCACGTTCAGGCGCACGGGCCCGACGCGGCCGCTGGGCCACTCCAGCACGGCGATCCGCCCGGCCGCCAGCCGGAAGTCGGCGAGTTCGCCGCGATAGCGCAGCACGCGGGTGACGCGGCGCCGCTCGGGGTCGAGCCAGACGAGCTGCGAGCCGCGCGGCGGATCGACGACGGCGACGAGCCCGCGTTCCGTCCAGCGCAGCATGTGGACCTCGCCCACGGCCGCAAGCTCCGCGCCGCCGACCACGCGCATCCGCTCGAGATCGACGAACCCCACCGCCGGGCGCTCCTGCGAGACGAGCGCGATCGTCCGCCCGTCGGGCGAGACCGCGCGCTCGGCCGTGAAGCTCCCGACCCGAAGCGACGGACCGAGCGGGCGCAGCGTCGTCGGGTTGACGCGCACGAGCCGACCGTCCGCCTGCGAGCCCTGAAGGCCGAAGAGCGTTCCGCCGCCTCCACTCGCCGGCAGTGCGACGGCCAGCGCCGCGAGTGCCGCGACCGCAACGCGACTAGCCAGGCGAGTCGTCCACGAGCAGCGTCGGGCAGCGCGTTCCGCGCGGGAACCCTGTTCGAAGCGTGCGACCGGACGCGAGATCGACGACGGCGCGCAGAAAAGCACCGCCGCACGCGTAGCCGAGACGGCCCTGCTTCTTCATCCACCACGAGCCCACGAGGTCGACGCGATAGCGCTGCCTGCCGTCAAAGCCGTACGCGGTCACGCTCAGCGCCCGGCGGCTTCGGGCGTTTTCGACGAGTAGGACACGGCCTGCCAGCGTGAAGCTCGTCGCCGTGGGATCGATCGTGCGCGAGGTCCGGTCACGCACGTCGACGAGCCGGAGGCCGGCAGGTCTCGCGCTGGTAGCGTCTCGATCGAGGCCGGAGACCGCCAGCAACCCGTTCCCGAGCCAGCGCGCCGACCGCTCCGAGCCCAACGGTGCCTTGGCGAGTGTCCGCAGCGGCCCCGGATCGGAGACGGCGAGCGTGCGCAGATCGACGCCGAGGACGCGCTCGCCGTCGACGACGTACGCCCGGCGGCCGACCGGGTCTACCGCGAGCCCAGCGCGTGCGGCCGCCTGCCGCACGGTGACGACACGGGTCACGCCCTCCGCGTCGACGACCGCGAGCTGCACCGGGCCGATCCGACTGCGGGCGCCGAGCAGGAAGACGAGCCCGTCGGGCAGGCGGTCGAACTGATATCCGAACGGCCGGGTTAGCCGCGTCGTGCGGACGATGCGGCCGGCGAGCGGGTCGACCGCCGTGACGACGGCTCCGGAAGGAGCCTCGACGACCGCCAGGACGCGGTCGCCGGCCCACGTCACGGCGCGAGCGACGCCGCCTCCAGGCGCGAGCCGCACGCGCGAGACGACGCGCACCTCCGCCACGTCGAGGATCGTGAGCCGCTGCGGGAAGCTCGCGACCGCGAGATACCGCCGCCCAGGCGACCAGCTCCAGCTGCTCGCGTTGCCGCCGAGCCGAACGCGCGGGCCGCTCCGCGCGAGCGTGACCGGGTCGTAGCGCGCGACGATGCTGTTGCCGTAGCCGGGCGTGTAGGCGAGCCCCGGCACGGTCGCCGGGGACGAGGCCTGCGCGGCCGGCAACCCGAGGGCGGCGACCGCGAGTACGGAAGCGACGATCTTCACTCTTCCCTGGAGTATGAACCTCATCCGCTGACTCGCTCGAGCATCAGCGGGCCGCGAACGGAGCGAGCCCCGCAGTCGCGAAGTCGAGCGGCTGGATGAGGGCGATCGGCGCGGGAACCCAGTACGGCGGCGCCGAGTCGGTCCGGTCGATCAGGACGCGTCGCCGCCCAGGTGCGTACCGAAGCGACCAGACAAAGCCATTCCGACCCTTCTGCCGTACGACGACCCGGAACCACGGTCCTGCGGGAGCGGCGACGGGGGAGGCGCGCATGGCTTCGGCGCGCCCGAGACGGCCCGATTCGCCGGCTCTACCGACGCCGCGGCAGCCGCGCGGACCACACGCCTTCACCACCGTCACCGGCGTCAGGCGGGGCACGGGTCGCCAGTCCTCGGCAGGCGGATATGGCCGGAGCCCGCGCGTCCACCGCCGGAGGTCCTGGCGAAGAGCAGGCGCGGGACGTGTCCAAGCCGCGATCGCGCCCTGACGTGCGTCGGTCCAGGTCACATCTGCGCCGGGCACCCAGACGACAGAGCCAGGCCTCAGGTCGACCCTGAAGAACGGCTGGGCCTGCGGCGCCGGCAGGGCGAAGCCGTACCACGGGACGAGGCGCCAGACCGCCTGGGCGGGAACCGGACGGCACGCGGAGCTACCGCACACGCGGCCGGACTGCGGCTCCTTGGCTGCGGCGAGTCCCGGGAACGCGAACGCGAGCGCAGTCACAAGGACCAGGAACTTCGCCATGAGACAGTTACACCGCAGCCTGAAACCGGGTTCCCATAGCATCGATCCCATGCTCGATCCCAAGGCATTCAAGGCGTACGACGTGCGCGGCGTCTATCCGGATGAGCTCGACGAGGAAGGGGCGTACGCGATCGGACGCGCCTACGTCGAGCAGTTCGAGCCGCGCCGGATCGCCGTCGGCCGGGACGTGAGGCTCTCTTCGCCGACGATGGCCGCTGCGCTGATCGAGGGCGCCGCAGACGGCGGCGCCGACGTGCTCGACCTCGGGCTCGTGGGTACCGAGATGGTCTACTTCGCGGTCGCGGAGCTCGGGCTCGACGGCGGCGTCTGCGTCACCGCCTCGCACAACCCGAAGGAGTACACCGGGATGAAGATCGTCCGCCGCGGCGCACTACCGGTTGGCGGCGAGTCGGGCCTGCTGGACGTGCGCGACCGGGCGCTGAAGCCGTTCGGCCCGGTCATCAATCGCGGTGAGATCCAGCAGCAGGACATCTGGGACGCCTTCGTCGAGAAGGTCCTGTCGTTCGTCGACGTGCCGTCGATCAAGCCGCTGCGCGTCGTGATCGACGCGGCGAACGGCATGGCCGGCGTGATGCTCCCACCCGTCCTCGAGCGCCTGCCGGTCGATGCCGTCACCTGCTACTTCGAGCCGGACGGGACGTTCCCGAATCACGAGCCCAACCCGCTGCTGCCCGAGAACCGCGAGTTCATCATCGGCAAGACGCTCGCGGAGGCGGCCGATCTCGGCGTCGCCTACGACGGCGACGCCGACCGCTGCTTTTTCGTCGACGACACGGGCGACTTCGTGCCCGGCGACTTCATCACGGCTCTCCTGGCCGAGTCGATCCTCGAGAAGGAGGGTGGCGGCAAGGTGATCTACGACGTCCGCGCGAGTCGCGCGGTGCCGGAGACGATCGAGCGCGCCGGCGGCGAAGCGCTGATCAACCGCGTCGGCCACGCCTACATCAAGCACCGCATGCGCAAGGACAACGCCGTTTTCGGTGGCGAGGTCTCCGCTCACTACTACTTCCGCGACTTCTCGCAGGCCGACTCGGGCGTCGTGCCGTTCCTGCTCCTGCTCGAGCTGATCTCGAAGCGGGGCATGAAGCTCTCGGAGCTCCTCGCGCCTTACCGGAGCCGCTTCTTCCTCACCGGCGAGATCAACACGCCGGTCGCCGACGTGCCGCTGAAGCTGCGGGAGATCGAGGAGCGCTATGCGGACGGCCGCGTCACGCACCTGGACGGGATCTCCGTCGACTACGACGACTGGCACTTCAACGTAAGGCCCTCGAACACCGAGCCGCTGCTGCGCCTCAACCTCGAGGCCGGCTCCGAGGAGCTGATGACGCAGAAGCGCGACGAGCTCCTTGCTCTGATCCGGTCATGAACATGGAGCTCGGACGCGTCACGGACCGGAGGCCGCCCTTCAAGTACTCGGCAATCGCCCGCGTCTGGTTCTCGGACACGGATGCCCAGGGGATCGTCTACTACGGCCGCTACCTGCCCTACTTCGACCACGCGCGCACCGAGTATCACCGGCACCTCGGCATGACCGGGCTCTGGGCCGGGGGCCAGGACTTCGTCATGCGCGCCTCCAATGTCGAGTATCACGCCCCGGCGCGCTTCGACGACCTGCTCGAGATCTTCGTCCGAGCCGCCCGGATCGGCCGCACCAGCACGACCTACGAGTGCGCTGCCTACCGGATGGAGGACGACTCGCTGATGGTGACTGCGTCGCAAACGCTCGTGCTCGTCGACCTGGAGGAGCGTCGGCCCTGCGCGATCCCGGACTCCTACCGGGAGCTGATCGGCGGCTTCGAGGGCGAGGACCTCGACGCCTGAGCTGTAACCAGCACGATCCGCGCACCCGCCCGGAGATCGCGCCGAGCTCCGGACGGGCGCTGCAGCTGCCGCCACCCCTCTCCCCTTACCTCTCCCGTTGTAGTCGGAAAGCCCCGCTCGTTCCATCCCTTGATCGAGGTAACCCCTCCGATCGAGGGATGATCCCTCGATCGAGTGATCCGAGCTAGCTCGGAGTCGAGCGGTAGGCGTCGAAGACGCCTTCGAGGTTACGCAGGACTGTCAGGAGGGCGCGCAACTCCTTCACGTCGCCGACTTCGGCCGTGTACCAGTTGCGCGCCATCCCGTCCTCGACGACGCCGCCGTAGGCGACGATGTTGGCGCCGTGCTCGGCAAAGGTGCGAGCCACGTCCTCGAGCAGCCGAGCGCGGTCGAAAGAGTCGACGGCGATCTGGACGAGGAAGCTGCTGGTCGAGGCGCCGGCCTCCCACTCGACGGGCGTGAACCGCTCCGGGTTGCGCATCAGCGCCTTCACGTTCGGGCAGTCCTCGCGGTGGATCGTGATTCCGCGGCCGAGCGAGATGTAGCCGAGGATCGGGTCGCCCGGCACCGGCGTGCAGCACTTGGCGAGCCGCACGAGCACGTCGTCGAGCCCCTGCACCTTGATCCCGAGGCTGTCGCCCGCGACGGTCGAGCGCGACTTCGGCGGCTTCAGCGGGACGACCGCCTCCTCGGCTACCTCGTCGGTCTTCAGCCGCTGTAGCACCTTGTTCACGATCTGGTTCGACTGCAGCTTCCCGGCGCCGAGCGCGATGTAGAAGTCTTCGGCCTTGCGGAAGCCCGTCTCGCGGATCACCTGCGCGAGCACCGCGGAGCCCTGCAGCTTCTTGTACGGGAGGTTCTGCCCCTTGAGCGCGTTGTCCAGGATCTCACGCCCCTTCGCCTCGGTCTCGCCGCGAGTCTCCCGCTGAAAAAACTGCCGGATCTTGTTGCGGGCGCGCGAGGACGCAGCGAGGCTCATCCAGTCGCGCGACGGGCCACGGCCCGCCTTCGAGGTGAGGATCTCGACGAAGTCGCCGTTCTTCAGGCGGTAGTGGAGCGGCACGATCCTCCCGTTGATCTTCGCGCCGACCGTCTTGTGGCCGACGTCCGTGTGCACGGCGTAGGCAAAGTCGATCGGGGTCGCCCCGGCGGGCAGCGTCTTGACCTCGCCCTTCGGGGTGAAGACGTAGACCTCGTCGTCGAAGAGGTCGGTGCGGAACGTCTTCATGAACTCGCGTGGATCGGCCTCGTCCTGCTGCCAGTCCATCAGCGACTTGACCCAGGTCAGCCACTCGTCGTCGGTCTTGCCCTTGCCGCGCTTGTAGAGCCAGTGCGCCGCGATCCCGTACTCCGCCTCCTCGTGCATCTCGCGCGTCCGCACCTGGATCTCGAGCGGCGTTCCCTCCGGCCCGATCACGGTCGTGTGCAGCGACCGGTAACGGTTGAACTTCGGCATCGCGATGAAGTCCTTGAAGCGCCCGGGCATCGGCTTCCAGAGCGAGTGGATCAGGCCGAGCGCGCCGTAGCAGTCGCGCGTGCCCTCGTCGCCGGCACGCTCGACGGTCACGCGCATCGCGGTCAAATCGTAGATCTCGTTGAACTCACGACCCTTCTTGGCCATCTTGTCGTAGATCGAGTAAAAGTGCTTCGCGCGGCCGGCGATCTCCGCGGGGATGTCCACCTTGGCGAGCTCGGCGCCGAGCGCCTCGCTCGCCGTCTCGACCGCGGCCTCGCGATCGGCGCGGCGGTCCGCGACCATCGCCTTGATCTCGGCGTACTTGCGCGGGTGCAGGATCTCGAACGAGAGGTCCTCCAGCTCCCACTTCATCGCGTTGATCCCCAGGCGGTGCGCGAGCGGCGCGTAGACCTCGAGCGTCTCCTTCGCCTTGCGCACCTGGGCCTGCTTGCCCTGGTACTCGATCGTGCGCATGTTGTGGAGCCGGTCGGCGAGTTTGATCAGGATCACGCGCACGTCCTGAGCCATGGCGACGATCATCTTGCGGTAGTTCTCCGCGTCCGACTGTTCGCGGGTCTGGAAGCTCGTCCGCGTTAGCTTCGTCACACCCTCGACGAGCTGGGCTGCCTCGGCCCCGAACTCGGACTTGAGGTCGTCGAGCTCCGTGTCGGTGTCTTCGACGACGTCGTGCAGGAGCGCTGCGACGACCGACTGCTCGTCGAGGTGGAGCTCGGCGCAGATCTTCGCCACCGCCCATGGGTGGTGCAGGAAGGGCTCGCCGGAGCTCCTGAGCTGACCTTCGTGCGCCGTCGCCGCGAAGCGGAACGCGCGCGCCAGCAGCTCCTTGTCGACGCCGGGGTTGTACTCCTCGGCTGCCGCGATCAGCTCGTCGACGAGGTCCTGATGATGCCGTTCAACGTCCACAACAGCCATCGATCCAGTGTACTCGCCGAATCTGAGGTCGAACTTCCCCCGCAGGAGTACGTGTCGGAGGGGAGAACGATGCTGCCGATGTCGCTCTCAGCCCGCCTCCGGCAACGCAAGGTGCGCAAGGTCGCCCGCCTCCTCGTGTCGCTCGACGACACGGCGCGGGAGGCTCGGCACCAGCCGCCACGGAAGCCGCCGGCGACCTCGCTCAGCTGGCGCTAGGGGCGCTGGAGGCTAGGCGGCGCGCGGAAGCGCATCGAGCTCGGCCCCGGCAAGGAGCGCCCTGAACGCCGGCGACTCGTACAGCTGCCTCCGAGCACCCTCTGCGAGCTCGAGCTCGGCGAACACCGCGCGCGCGTCGCTCGTCCAGACGTCCTCGCCTGCCTTCCAGAGCTCGGCCAGGCTCGCGCGCAGCTCCTCGTAGCCCAAGGGCGTGTCGAAGAGCCGCCGTACGACGAGCTGCGGCGCGACGGTGCCGTTCCAGCGGTTTTCCTTCAACCGGCACGCGAGGTCGTAGCGACCGGGCCGACCGACCCGCTCGAGTTGCGACCCGAGCCCGAACGCGATCGCCTGGCCCGCGTCGCGGCCACCCTGCCGAACGCGGAAGCGCAGGTGCTTCCCCTCGCCGACGACGCCGGCCTGCACGGCCTCGCACGCGGGCACGAGCAGCGTCACATCCGGGTTGCCCAGCCCGAAGGGCGCCAGCCGCTCCAGCTCCATGGCCAGACCGAGCGTCAGCGCGGAGCCGGGTACGATCGCGTCGATTCGGGTCACGGGCGCGAGCTCGTCGTCGCCGAGCGTTGCATCGGCGTGCGCGGCGAACGCCGCCGCGAAGGCCTCGAGGTTGGCCGGGTCGATCGACAGACCGGCCGCGGCGCGGTGACCGCCGAAGCGGTGCAAGTGCTCCGAGCAGGCGGCGAGCGCGCCGTGCAGGTCGAACGCGGGCAGCGAGCGGCCCGATCCCTTCCACTCGGCATCCTCCCCATGGCCGTCGGTTCCGGCGATCAGGACGACGGGCCTGTTGAAGCGCTCGACGAGCCGCGAGGCGACGATCCCGATCACTCCCTCGTGCCAGTCCTCGCCCCAGATCGCGTATCCCCGTCGCCGCCGCTTTCGCTCCGGCCACGACTCCACCTCGGCGATCGCGGCGCGCAGGATCCGGTCCTCGACTGCCTGGCGATCGCGGTTCAGCAGCTCGAGCTCGTCGGCGAGCCGCTTCGCCTCGGCAGGGTCGGTCGTGAGCAACAGCTCGAGCGCCGCGTCGGGGCGGCCGAGGCGGCCCGCGGCGTTGATCCGCGGCGCGAGCCGGAAGCCGACGGCGGCGGCGTCGACCGCGGCCGGGTCGACCTGCGCGTTGCGCATCAGCGCCTGGAGGCCGGGACGCTGCGTCCGCGCGAGCGCACGCAGCCCGGCGATCGCGAGCGAGCGGTTCTCGTCCAGGAGCGGAACGACGTCGGCGATCGTCGCGAGCGCGACGAGGTCGAGGTACGGCGCCACGTCGACCCCGAGCGCCTGCGCCAGCTTGCAGACGACGCCCGTGCCGCACAGCTCCGGAAAGGGATAGTCCGAGGGGCGCGTCGCGACGACCGGGCAATCCGGAAGAGTCGCGCCCGGCCGGTGGTGGTCCGTGACGATCACCTCGAGCCCGCGAGCCTTCGCCGCTGCGACCTCCTCGACCGCGGTGATCCCGCAGTCGACCGTGAGCAGGAGCGCGCAACCCTCGTCGGCGAGCCGCGAGATCGTGTCACCGGAGACGCCGTATCCCTCCTCGAAGCGGCTCGGTAGGTACCAGTCGACGTCGGCGCCGAGCTCGCGCAGGGTCAGTACGGCGACCGTGGTCGCGCAGATGCCGTCGACGTCGTAGTCGCCGTGGACGCAGATTCGCTTGCCGGCGGCGATCGCCGCCCGGATCCGGTCGACCGCGACCGCCATGTCGCCGAGCAGGAGCGGGTCGTGTGGCTCGATCTCGCCGACGACGAACGCACGCGCTTCCTCGATGTCGCGATAGCCGCGCCGAACGAGAATCGACGCAGTGATCTCCCCCACCTCGAGCGCGCCTGCGAGCGCCTTCACCGCGGCGTAGTCGCAAGCGTCGATCGTCCAGGAGCCGTCGTGCATGGGCAATCGACGGTACGGGGAGTGTCGGACGGTGCGATTTCTTTGGCGCAAGCTGAGCATCCGCGGCAGCGGATGCTCAGCGCGCGAAGACCCCTAAAGGGGCCGCTCCGCGGCCCAACCTCCCGTCCTCGCCCGCTTCAGGTCTGAGAGCCGCGGCCGCGAAGGGAGTCGCGGATGACCTTCACCCACAAGAGGATCACGGCCGCGAGCGCGCCCAGCGCGATCACGGCGATCGGCGTGTAGACGGCCATCTCCGAGAGGGAGTACTTGGTCACCCAGGCGCCGAGCAGCCAGATCGCCAGCACGGCCAGGATCATCGGGGGAACGAGGCGCCTCTCCATGCCTTCGAGGGTACCCTTCCGGCCGTGAGCGAGCCCAATTACGCCTCCGGGGACGCGTACGTGGTCGAGTTCCTCGGCTACAAGTTCGGCTTCAACGCGACCGATTTCGAGGAGCGAATCACCGCCGCGGCCGTCCGGCTCGGACTGATCGGCTCGAACGATTTGGACGACGACGAGATTGCCGATCTCGTCGAGCTCGCCGCGGACGGGAGGATCGCTGACCCGCGCAGCCATCTCGGCCGCTATCTCCTGCGCCACTGGGAGCAAGTCGGCTTGCTAGAGGGCGAGTCGCTCGTCTATTGGCTCCGCAAACTGGTCTTTCGGGGCGCGTGGCTGGACCACCGCGTCAAGGAGGGCCTGCTCGAAGTGGCGTGGGACGAGGACACGGGCGACTTCGGCTACGCGGAGCCCCGGGGCGGCCGTGCCCTGCTCGAGCTGGCGCCGGTGCCGTCCTGGCACGAGCTCCAGTTCCGGCGTTGAAACGCGCACTCGCGATCCTGGGTTTCATCGGCCTGCTGCTGGCCGTCGACACACAGGTGGACGCGAGGATGCAACTCGTGCTCGGCCTCGCGGCGTGGGTCGCCCTCGCGCTTGCGCTTCGAGGGGTGGCGGCGCTGCTGCGCGCGCAGGCACTCGTCGTCGTCGTCGTCGCGACGTGCGCCGAGGTCGTCGGCTCGATCGTCTGGGGCGTCTACACCTACCGGCTCGAGAACCTGCCCTCGTTCGTGCCGCCCTGCCACGGGCTTGTCTACCTCGCGGGCGTCTCGCTGGCGGCCTGGGCCGCTCCCCGGCGCGCGCTCCTGATCCGCTTCGCGCTCGTCGCCGTGCTCGCCTGGGGCGTGGCGGGCGTGACCGTGCTACCGCGTTCCGACGTGGGCGGGGCGATCGGGGCGGCTCTGCTCGCCGTCTATCTGATCCGCGGCCGGGCGCCGGAGATTTACGCCGGCGTCTTCCTCGTGGTCGCCTGGCTCGAGCTGTACGGGACGGCGATTGGGACCTGGGAGTGGGCCGCGGTCATCCCCGGCACGGGCGTCACCCAAGGAAACCCGCCGAGCGGCGTCGCCTCCGGCTACGTGTGGTTCGACATCGCGGCGCTCGCACTCGCGCCGCGGTTGCTCGCCGCCGCTCAGTACGCGGCGCGGCGCGCGAGGCCGAGCGCGTACTCCGGCCACCAGACGCCGGCGGTGGGAGCGCCATTGCACTCGCCGTCGGACTCTCCGGGACCCTTGACCCAGAGATAGGCGTCGACGAGTGGATGCGCCGTGCGCGCGGTCGGTCGCGTCCCGAGCGCACGGCCGGGCGGGTTGCACCACTCGTCCTCCTGCTTCTTCCAGAGGCGCCGCGGGTACGGCCCGCGGCCGTTCCGACTGGTGTCGATCACGAAGTGCGCCCCGCCGGTCAGCGACGAGACGTGCCTGCCGAAGGCGATCGACGCGGCCGTCGTCTGGAAGTTCGAAACGTTGAGTGCGAAGCCGCGCGCCTGTCCGATCCCGCCGCGGCGAAGGAGGTCTGCAATCGCCTCGGGGCTCATCCACACCGCGTTGCCCGCGTCGATGTACACCGCGGTTGCACGCAGCCGAGAGAGACGGTCGGCGGCGTAGCGGAGCAGCCCCAGCCGTTCCGTGCGCCGTCCGGCGGTGAGGCAGTCCGGCGACGCGACGTTCGGCAGCGCGTCCGGCTCGAGCACGACGGCAGCCCGGCGAGAGCCGATCGCACGGGCGACGGTGTCGACGTACCGCCGGTACGCCGGGGCGTTCGCAGCCCCGCCGCGCGAATAGAGACCGCAGTCGCGGTGGGGGATCGCGTACAAGACGACGAGCAGCAGCTCGCCGTTCGGCGTCACCTCCGCGTAGCGCGCGGCGAGCTTGCCGGCCTCGCGCGGCTCGGTCGACCACTGCGCCCGGGGCTGCGAGGCGATCTTCTCGATCAGCGCCGCGTGCGCCGGGCGCGTGTCCCGCCACGCGCGTACCTGGATCGCCGGCTTCGAATAGGGGTCGACGTACCACTTCGCGCCCACGAAGGGATTGCCGCCCGCCGCGCCCGCAGCCCCAGGGAGGAGCGCGATCGCGAGTGCGAGCAGGAGGCGCATCTAGGCGTCCGGCAGCGAGAATCCGATCGGGCTCTCGGGCTCGGCTCGACTCAGCGTGAGCTGGCGAATCGACCCGAGCGGGACGATCAGCTCCTGCTGCTCCCCGCCCTCCGGGTGCGGGATGAGAGTCAGAAAGCCGTAGCCCGGCTCGGGCGAGAGCGACGCGAGCCGGAAGAGCGCGCCGTCGGAGAGCTCCACCTCGACCATCGCCTGCTCGAGCCCGTGGTCGGAGGCGAACGACTCGATCCTGCGGTGGATGCGGGCGACGAAGTCGTCCAGCGGCCCGATCATCCCCGGTGTCCAGAGCTCCGGCATGACGCAACTCTAGGCGAGCTGGAGCTCGGCGGGCAGCGGCCGGGCGTAGAGGACGACGAGCGTCGTCGTCGGCCGGGTCAGCGCGACGTAGAGCTCGCGCAGGCCCTGCTCGCGGTCGGCGACGAGCGCCGGCTCGACGACGATCACGTGGTCGAACTCGAGGCCCTTGGCAGCACGCGGGGTGAGGAGCGGGATCCCCTCGAACGAGCTCCCGTGGGCGAGTGCGGGCTCGACGAGCTCGTCGGGGACGATCAGCGCCACGAGGCCGTCCTCTCGAGCCAAGCGCTCCGCCTCGTGGTAGGCCTCGCGAAGCAGCGCGTCCTCCGCCACCTGCCGCAGCACCGGCTCGAGACCGCCGACGCGGTAGGCGAGCGGGCGCTCGAGATCGGGCGCGATCGTGTCGAGCAGCGGGAGCGCGAGCTGCATGATCTCGCGCGGTACGCGATAGGCGTGGCGTAGCTCCTCCACCTCGGCCTCGTCCCCGTGCGGCAGGTAGGGGAGCACCTCGTCCCAGCTCGCGTAGGTGACGGCGCCGGTGCCCTGGGCGACGTCGCCGAGAATCGTCAGCGCGCCGTCGCGAGCGCGCCGACCGATCATCCGCAGCTGCATCGGCGAAAGGTCCTGCGCCTCGTCGACGATCACGTGGTCGAAGGTCCGGCTCGGCGTTCCCACGAGCGCGTGCGCCTCGTCGAGCAGAGCCACGTCGGCGTCGCTCCAGCCTGGTTCGCGACGGCGCAACAGCCGCTGCTCGTCCTCCGAGAGAACTCCGTCGGCCGCCTCGGCGAGGAACGCAGGGGTCGAGAAGAGCGCGCGCACGAGCTTCTCCGGCGTCACCGCGGGCCAGGCTTTGTCGACGACCCTGCTCAGGTAGCCGCCTGTCTTCAGCGCCTTCTCCACCTCCTCCCCGTCCCGGATCGCCGCGCCGCCGAGCACCCGCCCGTACTCGGCGTAGAAGCTACGCACGAGGCTCATCCGGAATCGCTCGCGGGCAGCCTCCGTCGTCCCGTGCTCCGCGCGGATCTCCCCGAGCAGCCGCTCGACCTCCCTAGTGCGGACGCGGATGTACTCGCCCTCGAGCTTGACGTTCAGCTCCTCCGGGTCTCCTGCGAGGCGGAGCTCCCCCGCCCGCGCGATCACGTCTGCCATGCGCGTGTCCGCTTTCAGCCGCGCGACCTCCCGCGCGTCGGTCAGCGTGGGCGTGATGCCCTCGACGAGATCGGCGACAGCGAGCTGCTCGACGCTGTCCTCGCCGAGCGCCGGCAGCACGTGCGAGACGTACTCCATGAAGGTGCGGTTCGGCCCGACGACGAGCACGCGGCTGCGCACGAGGCGCTCGCGGTGCGTGTAGAGCAGCCACGACGCGCGGTGCAGGCCGACGGCCGTCTTCCCGGTGCCGGGGCCGCCCTGGATCACGAGCGGCCGCTCGGGCGGGTGCGTGATCAGACGGTACTGGTCGGCCTGGATCGTCGCGACGATGTCGCGCATGCGCATGTCGCGAGCCCGGTCGAGCTCCTCGAGCAGGAAGTCCCCGACGCTGGCTCCGTCGAGCGTCGAGCCGTCGAGCGCCTCGTCTGCGATGTCGAGCAGCCTGCGGCCCTGCGCCCGGAAGCGCCGTCGGAGCGTGACGCGCTGCGGGTCCTGCGGCGTCGCCGTGTAGAACGGCCTCGCCGCGGGCGCCTGCCAGTTGACGACGACCTGCTCGCCCTCGTCGTCGTGCACCCAGCGCCGGCCGACGTAGAGCGCCCGCTCGACCGCTTCGAAGTCCAGCCGGCCGAAGAGGAGCCCGCGCTCGGCGTCCTCGAAGGTCGCGACCCTCTTCGCCGCCCAGGCGTCGAGCGCGGCCTGGGCGACCTCGCCGTCGGCGGCCTCTGCGGCGCGCCCGACGATCTCGCGCATGCGCTCGAGGCACGCGTAGGCGTAATCGACGTACGCCTGCTCTGCCTCCAGCTCCGGGTGGCTCACGCCTTCGAGCCTAGCGAGGCGCCTGCCGCTAGAACAGCGAGGGCAAAGAGGGGCCGGAGCGAAGCGACACTTAGGGGTCTTGCGCGAACGGGATCCGCTCCTGTGGATCCCGTTCCTGCGCCGAAAGAGCCGCACCCACATGCACACGGCCGAGCTTCGTGATGATGCGGCCGCGCGGGGTGCGCTGGATGAAGCCGAGCTGGAGCAGGTACGGCTCGTAGACGTCCTCGATCGTGTCCGTCTCCTCGCCGAGCGTGACCGCGAGCGTCGAGAGGCCGACCGGCCCGCCGTCGAACTTGAACGCGATCGCCTTCAGCAACTCGCGGTCGGTGCCCTCGAGACCCTTTCCGTCGATCTCCATCAACTCGAGCGCCTCGCGTGCGACCGCAGTCGTGATCGCGCCCTGGTGGCGGACTTCAGCGACGTCGCGGACGCGCCGCAGGATCCGGTTCGCGATCCTCGGTGTCCCGCGGGAGCGCAGCGCAATCTCGCTGGACGCGTCGTCGTCGATCTCGACGCCGAGGATGCCCGCAGAGCGCCGCACAATCGCAGTCAGCTGCTCCGGGTCGTAGTAGCCGAGCCGGAAGGTGAGCCCGAAGCGGTCGCGGAGCGGCGTCGTCAGGAGGCCGGTGCGCGTGGTCGCGCCGACGAGCGTGAACTGCGGCAGGTCGAGCGTCAGCGTTCGCGCCGCCGGGCCCTGGCCGACGATGATGTCGAGCCGGAAGTCCTCCAGCGCCGGGTAAAGGATCTCCTCGATCGAGCGGTTGATCCGGTGGATCTCGTCGACGAAGAGGACGTCGCGGAGCTCGAGCGCCGTGAGGATCGCCGCCATGTCGCCCTTCCGCTCGAGCGCCGGGCCGGCAATCGTGCGAATCCCGACGCCGAGCTCCTCGCGGATGATCTGCGCGAGCGTCGTCTTGCCGAGGCCGGGCGGGCCGACGAGCAGCACGTGGTCGAGCGCCTCTCCGCGCGCCTTCGCGGCCGCGAGCGCGATCGCGAGCTGCTCCTTGACTCCCTCCTGGCCGACGAACTCGTCCAGCCGGCGCGGCCGAAGCGTGAGCTCGAGCTCCTCCTCGTCCGGCCCGAGCACGTCAGCGGCGACGGCGCTCACGCGGCCTGCCGCAACGCCAGCCGAACGCGCTCCTCGGCCGGCAGGCCGGGGTCGATCGCCGCGAGCGCCTGCTCGGCCTCGACGACCGAGTAGCCGAGCTCGACGAGCGCGTCGCGCGCGGTCATGTGCACGGAGGTGCCCGCGGCGCTCGAGATCGGGACGGGATCCTCGGCGCCGATCTTCTCCTTCAGCTCGAGCACGATCCGCTCGGCGGTCTTTTTGCCGACGCCCGGGATCGCCTGGAAGCGCGCGATGTCCTGGAGGACGATCGCCCGGCGCAGGTCAGCGGCGGGCGAGCCGGAGACAATCGCCAGCGCCACCTTCGGGCCGATCCCCGCGACGGTGAGCAGGTGGAGAAAGAGCTGCCGCTCGCCCGCATCGGCGAAGCCGTAGAGGTGAAGCGCGTCCTCGCGCACGTGCAGGTAGGTCTCGACCGTCACCTCTCCCCCACCCGTCGCTGCGCGCACCGCGCCCGGGGTGGCCGCGAGCAGGTAGCCGACGCCGTTGACGTCGAGGACGAATCCTTCCGGCGTCTGCCCGACGAGCGAGCCGCGCAGGCGGGAGATCACGCTGCTCCCCTCAACCTGCAATCCGCAGGAGCGGTGGCGCCAGCGCATGGCAGATCGCGACCGCGAGCGCGTCGGCGGCGTGGCTCGGGGCCGGATTCGTCTCGAGCGCGAGGATCGCGCGCACCATCCGCTGCACCTGGGCCTTCTCGGCGCGGCCATAGCCGCACACGGCCTGCTTCACGCGGGCCGGCGGGTACTCAGCGCACTCGACGCCGAGCGCCGCGGCGGCGACGAGCACCGCTCCGCGCGCCTGCCCGACGGAGAGCGCGGTGCGGGCATCTGCCCCGACGAAGGACTCTTCCACTGCGACGGCGTCCGGCGCGTGCTCCGCAATGAGCTCCTGCACCCGGTCGAAGATCGTCTTGAGGCGCAGCTCCGGGCGTTCCCGCGCGGGCGTTTGCCACCACCCGTGGTCGAGTGCCCTGATACGGCCTCCGCTTTCGTGGACGATCCCGTATCCGCATGCTGCCGTCCCTGGATCGATGCCGAGAACCTTCACGAGGAAAGGTTAGGCAGGCGGCCGGACGTTCCTGCTAGCCCGCGACCGCCTCGAGCACGTGCTCGGGGATGTCAAAGTTCGCCGAGACGTCCTGGACGTCGTCGTTGTCCTCGAGCTCCTCGATCAACCGGATCAACTTCTTCGCCGACGACTCCTCGGCGACCTCGACCGTCGTCTTCGGCACCATCGTCAGCTCCGCGGACTCGACGGCGATCCCGGCGGCTTCGATCGCCTGGCGCACCGCGGTGAGCGCCTCGGGGGCCGCCGAGACCTCGAAGGTCGAGCCATCGCGCTCGACGTCGTCCGCCCCGCCCTCGGCAGCGGCGAGCGTCAGCTCGTCCTCGTCGACCGAGTCGGCGTCGACGAGCACGATTCCGCGGCGCTCGAAGAGCCACGCGACGGCGCCGGTCGTGCCGAGATTGCCGCCGTGCTTGGAGAACGTGTGCCGAACGTCCGAAGCCGTCCGGTTGCGGTTGTCGGTCAGCGCCTCGACGAGGACGGCAACGCCGTCGGGACCGTAGCCCTCGTAGACGATCGTCTCGTAGGCGGCGGCATCGGCGTCCGTGCCGGCCCCGCGCGCGACCGCCCGCTCGATCGTGTCCTTGGGCATCGAGTAGGACTTCGCCTTCTCGATCGCGTTCTGGAGCGAGAGGTTGGCCGCGGGATCCGCCCCGCCCTCCTTCGCGGCGACGATGATCGCCTTTGAGAGCTTCGTGAAGAGCTTGCCGCGCTTGGCGTCGGCGGCGCCCTTCTTGTGCTTGATCGTCGACCACTTGCTATGCCCGGACACGCTGCTCCTCTCGTACGAGTTCCAGAAAGCGCTCGTGCACGCGCGTGTCGCCCGTCAACTCGGGGTGGAAGGAAGAGACGAGGAAGCGGCCCTGGCGCAGCAGCACCGGGTCGCCGTCGTGGCTCGCGAGCACCTCGACTTCCGGCCCCGCCTCGGAGACGCGGGGGGCGCGGATGAAGACGCCACGCAGTGGCTCGGCGTCGCCGGCGAGCTCGAGATCGGCCTCGAAGCTCGCGGCCTGGCGGCCGTAGCCGTTGCGCTCGACCTCGACGTCGACGAGCCCGAGGTGGGCTCGGTCGAGCAAAATCATCCCGGCGCACGTGCCGAAGACGGGCGCTCTGAACCCGCGGATTGCTTCCTCGAGCCCGTAGAGCCGCATCAGCCGCGTGATCGCAGTCGACTCGCCGCCGGGGATCACAAGCCCGTCGAGCCCGTCTAGCTGCTCCGGCAGGCGAACCTCGGCCACCTCCGCGCCGAGCTCGCGCAGCATCGCCGCGTGCTCGCGGAAGTTGCCCTGCACTGCGAGGACGCCGACTCTCATCTCTGGATTGTAGGTTCGACGGCGTTCAGCGGCGCGTGGCGCCGAGACGCAATAAAGGGAGGAAGCGAACGCGGATCGGCTGCGCGAGGATCTTGATCGTACGGGCGACCGGCTCAGAGATCGGGACACGGGAGAAGAGGACAACCGCAAAGAAGTCGCCGGACAGCATGATCCCGCCGAAGCCGACCGCCGACGCGATCTGGTGCTGCTCGACGAAGTCCTGCCCCGGCAGGTACGGGCTTCCCGCCGCCGTCGGGACGTGGAACACGTCGTTCGCGACGCTCGCACGGCCGGATTTCGGTTCGCGTGGGTGGGAGTGCCGCCAACGCCGCGGTGTGGGCCGCGTCGGCCGGGGCTGTCGCGACCTGCGCCGGCCGGACCGGGTCCGACGCCGCCGCACTCGCCGTCAGCGCCGCGCTAGCCGAGCGCGGCGTCGGGACGCAGATCGCGGTCGATGCGCAAGCGCCGACGGGGTCTGTTGCGCGCGTGGACGGCGAGCTCGTCGTCGATCGTGGGGCCAACGCGCGGCTCTTGGCGGAGGACGTCGAGGCGGCCGCGCAGGCCGATGCGCTGCTCGTGTCCGGGTACGCCTTGTTCCACGACGACACCGCACCCGCTGCGCGTGCTGCGCTGGAGGACGCGAGCGCCCGGTGGCGAGCCGTCGACTCCGGCGCGGCCGGGCTGCTAGCCACCTTGACGGCGACCGTAGCCCTCGAACGAGCCTCGGGGGCGAACGCGCTCTTCGTCAACGAGGAGGAGGCGGCGATCCTGGTGCCCGGTCTGCCTCCCGAGGACGCCGCGCGCAGACTCGGCGACCGGTTCGAGCTGGTTTGCGTGAAGCTCGGCGCCGCCGGGACGATCGGCGTGCGCGACGGACGCCTCGTCAGCGTCGCTACGGAGAAGGTGTAAGCCGGCCCCGCACGAGGCGCCGGCGACGCGTTCGCCGCGGGCGTCCTCGTCGAGCTGGCCCGGGGCGCCGGCTTGGAGCGGGCGCTCGCTCTGGGATGTGCGCTCGGGTCCAACTCCGCCGGGTCGCCGGACGGCTGGCCCTGAGCCGCCCCTAGGCCTCGGGCGCGAGCGCGTCGCGGTCGCGACGCTGGTCGTCGCGGTCGGGCCAGAGCGAGCCCAGCCGGTCGCCCAGCAGCCCGAGCGCGACGATCCCGAGCCCCACGGCGACGAACCAGAGCGAGACCTGCCAGGCGTCGAGGCCGTCACGCTCGGACGAGCCGCCGCCGAACGGTAGGAAGGCGCCGACGAGCCCGACCGCGTCAAACGTGAAGTAGGTCGTCGTCGCGAGGATCCCGATCACGCCGAGGACGGCATAGCTCGATCGTACGAGCAGGTACGCCGCAGCGACGTACGCGAGCGAGAGCAGCCCCACGAACGCCCAGGCAACATCGCCGTCGACGAGCGAGAGCACGCCCCCGCCGAGCGAGAGGCCGCCGACAAGATGAAGCCAGAGCCCGTACGGCTCGCGTCCGGCGCGGTCGACGACGATCGCAGCCGCGATCAGCACGATCCCGACGAGGATCGAGAGCACCTCGCCGAGCGTGGCGTCCGAGCTCAACGAGCCGAGGTCGACCACTGCGAACCAGAACGTGACGGCGATCGGCAGGACGAGCAGCGGCGCCCGGAACCGCCGCAACGCGATCAATGCAGCGGCGATCGTCGCGAGCTCCACGACGAGAGATCCCGCCTGATAGTCGCCAAGCTCGGCGTTCAGGATCCCGAGCACGTTCTCGACCGAGCCGACGAAGACCGCGAAGAAGACGACGGCCAGCGTCGCGAGCACTCCGGCGGCGACGGCGCGCCCAGACCGCTCGAACCAGAGCGCGACACCGAGCGCGAGCGCCGACGCGAGCGCGCTGTAGCCGACGAGAGCCCAGTCCCCGTGCTCGTCGCCGAGGATCCCGAGCAGCGCCGCGGTCGAGGACAGGATCACGAAGCCGCCGAGATAGACGAGCGCGCTCGCGCTCGACCAGCGCGGTCTCAGCGCGTCAGCGGGCAGCAGGCGCTGGACATCCACGCAACAAGCGTGACGAGCGCGCCGGACAGACCTCTACCAGCCGCGCGTCTCGAGCAGCTGCGACGGCTCGAGCGAAGCGGTGGAAATGCCGACCATCGGCTCGCCCAGGCCCGCGCTGACGCGGGCGAGGATCTCGGCGTCGCGGAAGTGCGTCGTCGCCTCGACGATCGCCTTCGCGCGGAGCGCGGGATCGCCGGACTTGAAGATGCCAGACCCGACGAAAACGCCGTCGGCGCCGAGCTGCATGCAGAGCGCCGCGTCGGCCGGCGTCGCGATCCCACCCGCGGTGAACGTGACCACGGGCAGCCGGCCGTTCTCCGCGACCCACTTGACGAGGTCGTACGGCGCGCGCAGCTCCTTCGCCTCGGCGTAGAGCTCCTCCTCCCGGAGGGAGCCGAGGCGGCGGATGCCGCCGTAGACGGCCCGCATGTGCGTGACGGCGTTGACGACGTCGCCGGTGCCTGCTTCGCCCTTGGTGCGGATCATCGCGGCGCCCTCGGCGAGCCGGCGCAGCGCCTCGCCCAGATTCGTGGCGCCGCAGACGAACGGGATCTCGAACGCCCACTTGTCCACGTGGTGTGCGACGTCGGCGGGGGTCAGCACCTCGGACTCGTCGATGTAGTCGACCTCGAGCGCCTGCAGGATCTGCGCCTCGACGAAGTGGCCGATCCGGCATTTCGCCATTACCGGGATCGTGACCGCATCCTGGATCTCGGTGATCATCTGCGGGTCGGACATGCGCGCGACGCCGCCGTCGCGGCGGATGTCGGCCGGGACGCGCTCGAGCGCCATCACTGCGACTGCGCCGGCGTCCTCGGCGATCTTCGCCTGCTCGGCGTTGACGACGTCCATGATCACGCCGCCCTTGAGCATCTCGGCGAGACCGCTCTTTACCCGCATCGTGCCCGTTTCGCTCACGACGATGAGTGTAGCGCCCTTACATCGCGCCCCCGAATATGCGATGACTACGGATACCGAGCGCTACTCCTCTCCCCCTCCAGACGGGTCGACCGTTTCGGCGGATGGGCCGTCTGGCCCAGACAGGAGCGTTCGGTAGGGGGGCCCGTTTCTCACGAGACGGGCCTCCCGCCTTCATCAAGCGGGTTCCTAGTCGCCGGCAGCGACCGGCTTGCCGAGCTGCTTCTCCCACCAGTCCGATTCGCGCTGGTCCATCTGCGTCTGCAGCTGGCCGACGTACTGCGCGAGGTCGCTCTCCTTCTTGCCGAGCCTGAGGTCGAGCTCTCCCACCGTCTGCTCGCGCTGCTCCAGCTTCATCTCGCGCAGCTCCAGGTCTGCCTCAAGGCGCGCCCAACGCGTCTCGATCTCGGCCTCCCGCTCGTCGAGCTCGCGCGTGCGATCCGAGATCGATTCCTCGGTCTGGCCGAGCCGCTTCTCCCGGCGCTCGACCCGGGCGCGCGTCGACTCGAAGATCGTCTCGGAGCTCGTGATCTCGGCCTCGCGTGCAGCGAGCTCCCGGGCCAGCTCTTCCAGCCGGCGCGCCTCGTCCTCGAGGTGGGCGGCCGTCTGGCCCTCCGCCGCCTCGCGGCGGACCTGCGACTCGCGCCGGTTCAGCTCCGCCTCCCGTGCAGCGAGCTCGCTCTCCTTCGCGGAGACTTCGGCCCGCCGGGCGCTCATCGCTGCCACGACCTCACCGGTTCCCGACCGCTCCTCGGCGACCCGCTCGAGGTCGGCGGCCAGACGGTCGGCCTTCGCCTTGATCTCGGCCTCGCGCGCCTCCAGATGCTCCTCGCGCGCCGTCACGGTCACCCGGGCCTTCAGCAGCTCGCGCTCGCGGTCGGCGGTCTCGCGGTCGCGCTCGGCGAGCTCAGACTCCTGGTCGTGGAGCAACGCCTCGCGCGTCCCGAGCACGGCCTCGCGGGCCTCCACGCGGGCCGTCGCCTCGCCGGCTCGGGAGTCCATCTCCGCCAGAGTCCGCTCGAGCGAGCGCTCGCGCTGGGCGAGCACGGCCTCCTGCTTCGCGACTTCGGCAGCCGCTCCCGCCCGCTCGCGGTCGGCGCTCGTCAGCTCGCGCAGCTTGATCGAGATCTGCTTTTCGCGCTCGGCCGTGCGGGTCTCGGCGGACGCGAGCTCCGATTTCAGGTCGGCGAGGCGCTGCTGTTCGGCCGCCGCCGACTCGGCGCTCTGAGCCAGCTCGCGCTCTCGCTGCTCGAGGTCGGTCTCGTGCGTCGCGAGCCTGGCGGCCCGGCCGTCGATCTCCGCGGAGCGCAGCGAGAGGCTCTGGGCGTCCGCGAGACCGTGCTCCAGGGTCGCGTGCAGCTCAGTCAGTTCGTTGCGCACCTCCTGTTCGCGAGCGTTCGCCTCGGCGAGCGCGGCCCGAAGCGCTTCCGCCTCGCCGAAGTCGCCGAACAAAACCTCTGCGGTGGCGGCGACGGGCGGCGCGTTCGCGACGACCGGCGGCTCGACCTTGGCGTCAGGCTCTTCCCCCTCGCGCCGCTTCTCCAGCTGAGCGCGTAGGCCGGTACCGAAGCCGTGTTCCGTGTCGTGCTCGGCTGCGGCCACTAGAAGACTTCCAGCAGGTTCAGCATCGCCGGGCCGAGGATGACGATGAACATCGCCGGGAAGATGAACAGCACCGTCGGGAAGAGCATCTTGATCGGCGACTTCATCGCCCGCTCCTCCGCAGCAGCCTGCCGCTTCAGGCGCGAATCGACCGCCTGCACGCGCAGGATCCGACCGAGCGAGATTCCGAGCTGGTCTGCCTGGATGATCGCCCGGGCAAACGAAGCGACCTCCGGGGCGCCTGCGCGCTCGGCGAGCTTCTTGAGCGCGTCGTGACGGGACTCGCCGATCCGCATCTCGCCCAGCGTGAGCGAGAACTCCTCGGCGAGAGCGCCTTCCATGTGCTCGGTCATCTTCGCGACCGCGCCGTCAAAACCGAGGCCGGCCTCGACCGAGACGGCGAGCAGGTCGAGCGCGTCCGGCAGTTGCGCCTTGATCTCTTCGCGGCGCTTGCGTGCACGCGTGGAGACGAAGACGCCCGGCAGGATGAAACCGATGCCCGCGGCGGCGAGCGCCGCGACGATGCCCACCGTAGGTCCACCGATTGCGCCGCCGAGCAGCAACCCGAGCACGACCCCAGCGAGCGCTCCCGCGCCCTTCAGCGCGAGGAAGGTAACCGGCGTGATCGAGCGACCCATGCCCGCGGCCAGCAGCCGCGCGGAGATCGATTCGACCGTCAGGCGCGGGTTCAGGCGGAGCACCATGCTGGCGAGCGACTGCGCCGCGGGGGCGATCACGCGCTCGTGGAAGCGGAGCCTGTCCAGGCCGTTGCCGCTGACCCTGACGCGACCGTAGGTTGCCGCCCGCCGGACGCCGCGATGGCGCTCCCGGCCGGGCTGAGTAACGACTTCGGCCATGGTGTAGACGGCGGCGGCGAAAAGGATGGCGGAAAGTGCGAGCAGCATCTCGGATCAGCCCTTGAAAGAGACGATTTTGCGGAGTAGGAGGCTGCCGATGGCCATCATCACGAGTCCCGTGACCATCAGTTTGTGCCCGCCCGACGTGTAGTAGAGCGGGGCCATGAAGTCCCGGTTCATCAGCGTCAGCACGCCGAGGATGAAGAACGGGATGCCACAGAGGACGTAGGCGGACATACGACCCATCGCGGTCAGCGAGCGGATCTTGCGGGCGAACTGCTGTCGGTTTCGCACCGCCTCGGCGACCATGTCGAAGATACCGGCCATGCTCCCGCCCACCTGGCGCTGGATCGTCACGGCGGTGACGACGAACGAGACGTTCTTGGAGCCGATCCGGGTCGCCATGTCGGCGAGTGCGTCGTCCATCGGCCGGCCGAGCTGTGTCTCCGTCAGCACGCGCTTGAACTCCTTGCTCGCGGGCGGCTGTCCCTCGTCGACGACTGCCTGGATCCCCTGGCGAAAGCTGTGGCCGGCCTTCAACGACGCGGCCAGCGTGACGAGCAGGTCGGGCAGCTGGTCGTCGATCGCCATCAGCCGGCGCTTTGCCTTCCACCAGACGACGCCGATCGGAACGGCGCCACCCGCGACCATCGCGCACAGCGTCACCAACGACGGTACGCCGGCGACCGCGAAGGCGATTCCGGTCAGAAGGCCCGACCCTGCCGCGGCATAGACGAGCTCGACGGTGCGTAGCGGCAGGTCCGCACGCTCGAGCAACCGATGCAGGACATGCCAGAGCGTCAAGTGTCCGAAGGCCCGCTCCGTTGCCCGCATGATGCTGGACGCGGTCGCGAAGCGCTCCTGCACGGGGCCACGGGCCTGTTTGCGCTCTTGCTCGCCGAGATGCGGTGCGATCTGACGGCGTAGGCGATCACCAAGCGGCGCGCGTAGGACGAAGAGCGCCGAGAGCAGGATCAGGAATCCCACGGCCAGTGGCATCACCAGCGGGCCGACCTTGAAGAACGGTGCCGGCAGCTTCGACTTTTCGGCGCTCAGCCTGGTTGCCACGCCCGGAACGACGGACTTCGCACTCGCGCCGGCGCTCTCGACCTCGAGCCGTTCGCCGGGCCGCGCCGCCGTGACGTAGGAGATCTGCCAGGTGCGGCGCAACTCCTCCGCGAGGGCTGCGTAGACAGCCCGCAACTCCTCGGTGCCGCTCGCACCCGCGTAGCGGCCGCCCGTCTGCTCGGCGAGGCGTTGCAGCGCGCGCGGCCGGAAGCTCGGGCTCTCGATCCCGATCGGGTACACGACGACGTTTGCCGCGCGGGCGGCGGCGATCGCCTGCTCCAGGCTGGCGTCGCTCGAGACCTCCTGCCCGTCCGTCAGCAGGACGAGGATCCGCGTCGGATTGACATCCGCTGCGAGTGCCTGCGACGCAAGCACGACTGAGTCGTAGAGCGCCGTACCCCGGACCTCGTCCACCTCGATCGTGCGCAACGCGGCGTCGGCTTCGGCGGTCGCCGACGAGAAAGTCGTCATCTGCACCGCGCGGCGACCGACCGCGAACACCGCGACGCGGTCGCGGCCGGGCTTTGCGCCGACGAACTCGCGGGCCGCGGCGGAGGCATCCGTCATCGCCTGCCCGAGCATCGACTGCGAGCGGTCGATCACGGCAGCGACGCTCTTCTCGCGGCCGAGATTGACGGCCCGGAGGCCGGCGACCCCGTAGCCGTTCTCGGTCAGATTCGGTGCCCTTCCAACTGGCTTCGGCGTCACGACGGTCGCTCGGACGGTCGGGTAGCCGGAGACATCGAGACTCGTGATCTTCGGCCCCGCGGCCGCGGCGATGCCCGGCAGGACAGCGCACAGGACAGCGAGCGAAAGCAGGCGCCGCGTCACGCCGTGCTCCCGTAGGGGGCCGCGCCGAAGGTCGGCCGACCGCCGGCCGCCGCCTGGAAGAACGTCGGCGGCAGGATTACCCCGTTCGCTGCCATCTTCGCCAGGAAGTGCGGCTTCAGGCCGGTACAGGCGAGCGGCGACAGCAGCCGCGAGCCACGGACCGCCGCGGTCGCCTCGTCCGGCGGCTTCGCCAGGAAGAGATCTTGGAGCGTGATCACATCGGATTCCATCCTCAGCACCTCGGTGATGTGCGTGACGCGGCGCGAGCCGTCGACGAGGCGGGAGATCTGCACGAGCAGGTCGAACGCACTCGAGGTCTGCTCCCGGATCGCGCGCAGCGGCAGATCGACGCCGGCGGTGAGGACGAGGGTCTCGAGGCGGGCCAGCGCATCGCGCGGGGCGTTCGCGTGGATCGTCGTCAGCGAGCCCTCGTGGCCCGTGTTCATCGCCTGGAGCATGTCGAGCGTCTCTGCGCCCCGGACCTCCCCGACGATGATCCGGTCGGGCCGCATGCGCAGGGCGTTGCGGACGAGCTCGCGGATCCGAATCTCCCCCTGCCCTTCGATGTTCGGCGGCCGGGACTCGAGCGTGATCACGTGCTGCTGCTGGAGCTGGAGCTCGGCGGCGTCCTCGATCGTGACGATCCGCTCGTCCTCGGGGACGAACGACGACATCGCGTTCAGCATCGTGGTCTTGCCCGTGCCGGTGCCACCGGAGATCAGCACGTTCAGCTTCCCCTTTACGCACGCGGCCAGGAACTGCGCCGCCTGGGGCGTCAGCGAGTTGAAATTGATCAGGTCGTCCATCGTGTACGGGTCGCGCGAGAACTTCCGAATCGTCAGGGTCGGGCCTCGCAGCGAGAGCGGCGGGATGATCGCGTTGACGCGGCTCCCGTCCGGCAGGCGCGCGTCGACCATCGGCGAGCTCTCGTCGATCCGGCGACCGACCTGTGAGACGATCTTGTCGATGATCCGGAGCAGGTGGGCGTTGTCGACGAAGGACGCATCCGCGCGCTCGAGCCGGCCCTCGCGCTCGACGAAGATCAGGTCGTAGTTGTTGACCATCACCTCGGTGACCGAGTCGTCTCTGAGCAGCGGCTCGAGCGGGCCGTAGCCGAGCACGTCGTCAGCGATCTCCCGCACGATCCGGCGGCGCTCCTCCCGGGTCAGCGGCGTCCGGTCGAGGGCGAGTTGCTCGGTGACGGCATGGAAGACGCGCTCCGTCAGATCCTCCCCCGTCTCGCGCTTGAAGAGCTCCGGGCCAAGCTTCGCGATCACGGCATGGTGGATCGCGGTCTTCATCTCGGCATACGGGTCGCCCGCCTTTGGATCGGCGGAAGAACCGTGCTGACCGGTGTTGTACGAGGTTGTGCCGGCGAGCGCGACCGGACGCTCTGCGGTCGCGCTCGCGGCCTTGTCGCCGTTCCCGTTCTGCTTGCTCAGACGATCGTGAAGACCCATCAGGCCCTCGCAAGTGCTGCGAACATGCGCTTTTTCTGAGGCAGCTCGGTCGTGAGCAGCGCCTTGGAGACGGCACGGATGGAGCGGGCGAAGTCGCACCCTGTGTCAGCGAGAACGGGTGGCGCGCCACGGTTGACCCCGAGCGGCACGGCCCGGTCCGAGGGAACCTCGAACTCGATCTTGACGTCGAGCGCTCCCTCGACCTCCTTCTTCTTCATCCCCACTTTCGAGTTCGCACGATTGAGGACGAAGCGAATGCGCGAGGCGGGGAACGAGAGCAGCTCGAGCGTCTGGAGCGAGAGCCGCACGTTCTTCAGCGTCGGTACGTCGAGGCCGCACACCATCAGCAGCTCGTCGGTGCGGTCGAGCGTCGCCAGCATCGGCCCGTGGAAGAACGGTGAGGTGTCGACGACGATCACGTCGTAGGACTCCCGCGCGACCTCGAGCAGGCGGGCGAGCTTTGACTCGGTCACGAGCTCCGCGTCTTCCGGGCGGAGCGGCGCCGGCAGGATGTCGAGTCCGGATGTGTGCTTGGTGATGTAGCCCGCGAGCTTCTCGGAGTCGAGCTCTCCCGGGGCGACCACCAGGTCGTAGATCGTCTTCTCCGGTTCGAGGCCGAGCATGATCGCGGCGTCGCCGAACTGCAGGTCGAGATCGAGGAGGAGCGTGCGCTTTCCCTCGTGCTTCGCGAAAGAGGCGGCGAGGTTCGTCGCAGTGACGGTCTTCCCCGTCCCCCCCTTGGGTGAGAAGACCGTGACGATTCGGCCCTGGCGTGCGTGGCCGCCCTCGGCGGCGAGCCGGCGGCCGGCGTGGCCCGCCTTCCGAAGTGCGAAGACGACGTTCTCGGTCAGCTGCGGCAGCAGCAGGACGTCGGCGACGCCCTCGGCGTCCAGCGCCTCCTCGAGCAGGGCCGACGACTCACCGGAGGCGAGGATGACGATCGGCGAGCGCGTGTGCTCCCGGATCGCGGCCACCTCACCGGCCGGAAACGAGGTCGAGCGTGTTGCGTGCACAACTACCTGGAGGTGCCCGCCGGCGAGGGCGGCCGCCGCTTCTGCGACATGCTCGCTCCAGCCTACGAAGTCCAGGTCGGGATGCTCCGCGAGCCCTTCGCGCAGGCGGTCGAGCCCGTCGCACGAGCCCGTCACGTAAATGCGGGTGCTCTCGTTCATCAGTTGCCTCCTGCGGTGGCGATGCCTGCGTCCTCGAGCTGCTTGGGGCGAACGCCCTCGCGCAGGAGCGAGTACCCGCTCTCGACGTTCTCGGGGCTGTCGGCGGCGTCGATCGGCGGGCGGAGCTCGAAGTGCCACTCCGCGTTCTTCATCGCCCAGTACAGCTTCTGAACCTGTGTATCGGTAACCGCCACCGTGGCGGCAAGGCCGCCGCCACGCGACGAGGCCAGCTGCTCCGACGTGCCGGCCACTGCGGGCGACTGCAACACTCGGATGTCGCGAAGGATGATCCGGGTGTAGTGGTTCGTTCCTCCCTCCGGGAACGTCCAGGAGGCAACGACGTCGACCTTGTCGCCTGACCTGAGCGTGCCGGCGAGGAGCTGGTGCGCGTCGCCCGGGACGGCAATTGCCCGCTGGACGCCCGTCAGCTGCGCCTTGATCCCACGCTGGGACGGCGTCGCAAACCTGCGCGTCGAGATCTGCTCCCCCGCGAAGATCGGCTGCGTCGAGACGAGCTCCGCGACTTGATCGGGGTTCGAGATAGCGCCTGGGACGACGCTGCGCCGCACGACCTCGCTCTCCTTGAGCAGGCCCTTGGTATCGATGGCCACACCCGAGGTGCCGGCCGGAATGTCGCGCGCAGCGACCCAGACAGGCACATTCGCCTCGTCCTTGCGAACATTTCGCTGGTAGTTCGTCACGTAAAAACTCGTCAGCAACGCCGCGACGATGGCCAACGCGACAGCAATCGTGATGTTTTTGACCTTATACGTCATGAGCGTCGATTCCTTCTCTTTCGTCGATAGTTATTCAACAAGCTGAATTGCGTGAGCGCCAAAGTTTCCCACTCCCGATGTCGATTGGATTCCCTCCCAGATCACACGGACGAAATACCCCTTGATCGTTCCCTTGTTGCCGTTGCCGCTGAAACCGGTGACGACGAAGCCGACCCAGCCGACGACGTGGTATTCGAAGTTGGCTCCGTTTCCCCGCGTCTCGTCGTAGATGGGAAAGAGCAACTCATCACCAAGGCGGAACTGCATTGCATCTTTCACGTGTGATGAGTTGAACTTAGCTCCAGGATCCGAGTAGTACCAGCCAAGCGGCATGGAGCCGTCGAATCCGCGGCTGACCCACTCTCCCACCGTCGCCGAGCCCGTTCCACCGCGAGAGCCGTCGATGTTCAACAGGCGGAAGGCGCCGGGTCCGACTTTTTGGAGGTCGAGCGTGGTCGCCTGCTTGAAGCAGGGTTGTGGCGCGCACTGCAGCAGCGGATGATCGAGGTCGACGCCGATCGGGGCGGCCCAGGTGGCCTCGGCGAGCGGGCCGGAGCGCGCTGACGCTTTCGCACCGACTGTGACCGAGTCGATGCCGAAGAGTTTCGCGAACACCCCCGGCGTCTCGCGCGCGACCTTGACCGTGATCGTGTCGTTCGCAAGCGCCGCTGTGGAGAAGGACACCTGCTGGCTACCACCGCCGTTCTTGCCGACGTAGCTGTCCGCCAGGGCCCCGGCATCGCCGGGAAACTCCGGCAGCTCCTGGGCGCCGGCGAGCGCGGCGGCATCCGCGGTCGACTGCGTGTCACGCTGTTCCCGAAACCACGCCCCAACGTCGAGCACGAGACCGGCCGCACCGAGCACGGCGACGAGAAAGATGAGTGTGAGCACCGTGGCCTGGCCACGGTCGCTGCGCAGCGAGCTCATTCGACCCGCTCCGTAGTCGTGCTCTCGAGCTGGCCGGACGCCACCACCATCCCCAGGAGGTCGATCTCGTAGGGATACGTCGCTTTGACCACAGCGTCCTCGCCGTGCTCCCACGCGCCCGCGGCAACCGTGACGCAGAGCCCGGCGCCGCCGTCGCACGGCGTGTCGATGCCGCTGGCGGATTTCCGCAAGGCGACTTCAGCGTCCCCCGCAGGCGTATACGAGTGTCGGCTGACGGCGGCCTTGCGCGCGCCGACCCGCGTTGCGTCGGTCAGCGTGACGTAATTGTTGTAGAGGACGCCGAACTGAAAGATCGCGAACACGATCACGAGCAGCAACGGGAGGACGAGCGCGAACTCGACCATCGTCTGTCCCTGCTCATCTTTGATCCGGCGGCGGTTCATGTGCTGCTGTGCTCCTTCGTTTGTCGAGGGTGGACGCTTCGGACGGCGAAGCGCCCACCCCAGACGTTCAGCTGATTGCGATCTTGACGATCTCGAGCGAGCGCTCGAAGGCGGCCAGGATCGTGTCCGACAGCACGGAGAGCGTGGCGACGATCGCGGCGGTGATCAGGCCCAGGACGACCACGTACTCGGCCATCGTCTGGGCCCTCTCGTCGTGCAATGTGTTGCGACCACCGATCATTCGTCGTCCTTTCTCGTCGTGCACTACGCGACTGCTTAACCAGGCTTAACTGCGTCCAGGACACCCTTGAACGCCTTGTCGATCTCGACGCCAAGGAGGCCGATCGTGACGACCACGGCGAGCGTGATCAGGGCGAGAACGACGCCATACTCGGCCATCGTCTGACCCTCCTCATTGCGAAGGTCGGCGACCCTGTTCTGAAGCGAAACGAAAAGCTTCAACATGTAATTCACCTCCCTTCAGGCATGGAGAGAGCGCATGGACAGCCGGGCTCGTGGGACGCCCGGAGGCTGATGACTTTCTCGAAGCTATTGGCATTGCGATCCTGCACGTTGAGAAACCTTTCTCTCACCGGCGTGCCGCATACGCCTTGTCAGTTGCTACTTGCGCTGATCAACGATGCGTCAGCGTTCGGAAACTAAGAAGCCCCTTCCGGGGGTTTCTTGCAAACTTTCTTCAAGTTCCCCCGGACGGGTGAGCACCAGGGCGGCGGATGGGGATATGAAGTGACCCATACGGAACCGTTGGCGGCGCGGTCAAGCACATGCGTCGGAACGGGGCAACCCGGCGCCCGATGAATGAGGAGCTGGGTCATGCCAAGAGGGAACCGGATCTTGAAAGTGCTTCTGTCGCTCGGCGTGCTGGTCGTCGCGACCTTCGCGCTCGGCCGGCGCAGAGACGAAGACTGGGAGTGGCCGAGAGAACGGCAGGCGCCCGCCGCCGCGGACCCGCCTGCGGTCCGGCACGCACGCCGCCCGGCCGCCCGCTTCGCGCTCACTGCGGCGTTCGCCTGCCTCTTCTTCGCCGGAGCCGCGTTCACCGCGGGCGCCGGCGACCAGGCAGCGAAACTGCTCGACGACGACGCGGCCGCGCTTGAAGAAGCGGCCTCGATCGCCACCGCCCACGTGGAGCCGGCCGAGGCCCCGGCGGAGCCCGTCGCCGTGCCCGCAGCCGAGCCCGAAGCGGAGCAGGTCGCAGAGCCCGTTCCGGCCCAGCCCGCGGCGTCCGCCGGGCCAGCGGTGGCCGAGCCAGCCGAAGAGCTCGCGCCCGCAGCGGAGACGCCCGCCGCCCCGAGCAACGTCGTCCAACAGGTCGAGGACATTCCGGCCGCCGCTGCGCCGGTTCCGGCAGCCGTCCGGCAGCCCGTGCGGGCGGTGCCCACGAAACAGTGGGTCGTCCGTCGCGCGGAGGCGACCCCTGCTCCCGCTCCCGAGATCGAGCGCGAGCACGAGCCCGAATATGGGGAACCGACCGTGTGGCTCAATCGTGTTCTACCCGACCCGACGCCGCCCTCCGCGCGGCTGGCCCGCTTGTTCGCCCGTCAGCTGGTCGCCGCGTCGGAGCGGCACGGAGCCGACTGGGCGCTGGTGCTGGGAGTCCTGCGCGCTCAGGGAGAGCGCGGATCGAACCCGGCCGGCGCAGCGGAGCTCGACAGCCTTGCGGCTCGGCTCGCCGGCGGGAACGAGTGGCGGGGCGCACTAGCGCTCTCCGGCCGCACGACCTTCGCCGACCGCGCCGATGCCCTG
>JBKJSM010000097.1:0-16424 GCA_046594445.1 Gaiellaceae bacterium
GCTCCAGTTCCTCGGCCTGGTCGACGAGTTCGAGGGCCGGCGGCCCGGCCAGCGCGAGACGTCCTTCCTCGGCGTGCACGACTTCGCGGCGCTCTCCGCCGCGGCCCTGTCGCTCGCGCTCGTCGCAATCGCCTTCGGTCGCGGCGGCCGCATCGAACGACGCCTGATGTGGGCGGCTGTCCTCGCCGGCGGCCTCGGCGTCGTCCTCTCCGGCGCGCTCGCGAGCGTCGGGGCCGTGCTGCTCGGCGCCGTCGTCGCCGGAGTCGCGGCGTGGCGCCGGAACGTCCTCACTCGCCGTCGTGCACTCGGGCTGGCAGCGATCGTCGCCACCGTCCTCACGGGATCACTGACCATTCGCAGCGCCGATCTCGACCAGCTGCTGCGCTTCGTCGGCGTCAGCCCGCAAGAGGAGGAGACGACGACGAACGTCCAGAGCTACGCACACCGGTCGGTGCTCGGCTACATCGGCGTCCGGATCTTCCTCGACCATCCCGTGCTCGGCGCCGGCTGGCAGGGATCGGTGCTCGAGGAGAGCTACCGCCCTTACCTCGAGGACGCCCGGCGACGCTATCCGTCCGTCTCGGAGGAGTCGCTGCCCTCGCCCGAGCACCCCTGGGGCGTGCAGAACGCCTTCGTCCAGGCCGCGGCGGACCTCGGCGCGCCCGGGCTCCTCGCGCTGCTCGGGCTGTTCGCCGCAGGCGCGTGGACCGCGATCGCGGGCTACCGGCGCGGCCCCCCGGAGGCGCTCGTACCGCTGCTCTGGCTTGTCGTTGCCGCGGCGGAGCTGACGGCGCTCGGGCTCTTCGCGGGCGTGCCCGTCGACGCACTTCTCTGGCTCGCGCTCGGTCTCGCGGTAGCATCGCGCGCTGTGCCCAGGAGCGACGCATGAGCAGGCGGGTCCTCGTCACGGGCGGCGGCGGCTTCATCGGCTCGAATCTCGTCCGCGAGCTGCTCGAGCGTGGCGACGCCGTTCGAATCCTCGACAACTTCGCCACGGGAAACCGAGCGAACCTCGCCGGCCTGGAGGACGACGTCGAGGTGGTCGAGGGCGAGCTGCGCAGCTACGAGCGCGTCCACAACGCCGTCCGCGGCGTCGAGCTCGTCTTCCATCAGGGCGCGCTGCCATCGGTGCCGCGCTCCGTACAGGATCCGCTGACGACGAGCGCGGTCACTATCGAGGGAACGCTCAACGTGCTGCTCGCGGCCCGTGACGAGAGCGTGCGCCGAGTCGTCTACGCCTCCTCGTCGTCGGTGTACGGCAACACGGGCACCCTGCCGAGGACGGAGATACAGCAGCCCGACCCGATCTCGCCCTATGCGGTCGCAAAGCTCGCTGCCGAGCGCTACTGCGTCAGCTTCCACCGCGTCTACGGGCTCGAGACGGTCGCCCTTCGCTACTTCAACGTCTTCGGCCCCCGGCAGGACCCCAACTCGCAATACGCGGCTGTCGTGCCGCGCTTCATCGCCGCGATCGCTGCGGGCGAGCCGGTGCCGATCCACGGCGACGGCAGCCAATCGCGCGACTTCACCTACGTCGCGAACGTGGTTTCGGCCAACCTCCTCGCAGCGGACGCCGACGAGGCGAGCGGCGCCGTGCTGAATGTGGCCACGGGCCGCCAAGCGAGCGTCAACGAGCTGGCGGACGCGATCGGCGTCGTGCTGGGGAAGCCGGTCGAGAAGCGGTACCTGCCGGTCCGCACGGGTGACGTCAAAGATTCGTGGGCCGACGTCGGCGAGGCGCAGCGAGTGCTCGGCTACGAGACCAGGATCGGGCTCGAGGACGGCCTGCGCCTGACGGCCGAGGCCGCCCATCTCGCTCGTGACTGATCCCACGAGTGAGACCATCAAGATCGTCCGGATCATCGCCCGGCTGAACATGGGCGGCCCGGCGCTGCACGTCGCGTATCTCTCGGAGGGGCTCGCCGCCCGCGGCTACGACACCACCCTCGTCGTCGGCTCGCTCGGGGAGGGGGAGGGCTCGATGGCGTTCGTCGCGGAGGAGCGGGGAGCGCGGCTCGTCCACCTCGCGTCCATGTCCCGGGAGATCTCGCCGGTGCGAGATCTGATTGCGCTGATCAAGCTCGTGAGACTGCTCAAGACGATCCAGCCTCACATCGTCCACACGCACACCGCCAAGGCGGGGGCGATCGGACGCATCGCGGCCTGGGCCGCCCGTGGGGAGAGACGCCCCATCGTCGTGCACACCTTCCACGGTCACGTCCTGCGCGGGTATTTCGGGTTATTCGGCACCTTGGCGTTCCGACTCCTGGAGCGGCTGCTCGCGCGCGCGACGACGCAGCTGGTCGCCGTCAGCCCCGAGGTGCGCGACGATCTCGTCTCCCTCAAGGTCGCTCCGCGCGAGAAGTTCGCCGTCATCCGACTCGGGATCGAGCTCGACGAGCGGACCCATCCCGACCGCTCGCGTGCGGAGACGCGCCGTCAGATCGGCGTCGCGCCCGAGCGCTTCCTCGTCGGCTGGGTGGGCCGGATGACGGCGGTGAAGCGCGTGCCGGACGTGCTCGAGGGATTCCGCCGGCTCCGGGAGAGCGGCGTCGACGCGGTGCTCTGCCTGGTCGGTGACGGGCCAGATCGCGAGGAGATCGAGGGTCAGGCCAGCGCGCTCGGGGTGATCCGGCACACGCTCTTCGTCGGCTACCAGGATCACGTGGGCAGCTGGTACGACGCGTTCGACGTCCTCGTGCTGCCGTCGGCGAGCGAGGGAACGCCGGTCGTCGCGATCGAAGCGCTTGCCGCCGGCTGCCCCGTCGTCGCGACGCGCGTCGGCGGCGTCCCCGACGTCGTCGAGGACGGCATCACCGGGTACCTCGTGGAGGCTCGAGACACGGAGGCGTTGGCCGACCGGCTCGAGCGGCTGGCGCGCGACCCGGAGCTGCGACGCCGGCTTGGCGACGCAGGCAAGGAGCGCGTGCTGACCCGCTACGCGGTCGAGCGGCTCGTCGCCGACACCGACGCGCTCTATCGCTCCCTGCTCTAGCCGAGGCGCTGGAACGCCGCAAACGACGGCTTACGGGTGCCGGTCTCAGTGAGGAATCCGGACTGCCAGCCTTCCTCGAGCCGCGGGCGGCGCTCGTCGCGAAGCAGGAACCAGAGCATCATGTCGATGCGCGGGTTCTTCTTCATGATCCCGTACGCCTGAGTCAGGTACAGCGCCTGCTTGGCAGGGGTGACGCCAAAGACGGGGTCGGGCGGGTTCGTCTGGTAGCCGTACTCGGTCACCCAGATCCGCTTGTTCCCGTAGAGCCGGGTCACTTCCTTGATCAGCACGTTGATGTTCCCAAGCGTGACGGCGGTCGGCTCGCTGCCGCGCCTCCCCGGCGGCGGCGGCGTCGCGGGCGTCTCGGCCGGGCTCCCGTAGTAAGGGTGGTGCGCGTAGGCGTCGAACGTCTTCAGCCCGGCCCTCTTCATCCCGGCCAGGAACGCGAGCGGCGCAATCGACGGGCGGGCCGAGCCGGGCTGGTTGTTGCCGCGCGGGGCCGTGACGCCGCAGGCGACCTTCGAGGCGCCGAGCGTTGTCACCGAGACGCCCTGATAGATCGCGTTGCAAATCTTCGCGTAGTCGATCGGGCTCTGGGCGACCCAGCGGCCACCCACCTTGCGGTACTGCGGGCGCAGGAAGGCGGGGTTGTTCGGCTCGTTCCAGGCGACCCAGTGGCGCACCGCCGGTAGCGGCCGGCCGTCAGGAGCGGCGAACGAGCCGCCGTATCGCTTGGCGGCGGCGGTGGCAAAGCGCTGGAGGTCGAGGGGCTGCCGCGGCACGACATTGACGCCGGCGGCGGCGTTCGCCCACGGCGGCGTCCGGACGATCGAGAAGACGACTCTGATTCCGTACTGCTGCGCGTAGTTGACGGTGCGGTCGTAGACCGACCAGTCGTACGCGCGGTCGTTCGGATTGGCGGCGTTCGCCGGGCGCCGCGTGGCCACGCCGCTCGGGCCGCCCCAGAAGAGGTCGACCCGGATCAGCTTCGTCTTCAGCGTCTTCAGGGTGGGAAAGACGACGTCGGGATTGCCGTAGAGGATCTGCGAGTCGTCGTAGATGCCGTGCTGGAGGAAGCGCGACGCGGCGGCCGAGGGCACGCTGACGAGTGCGGTCGCTGCGAGCGCGGCCGCGACGAGCGCGAAGCGGCTACGCAACGGTCGCTTCCCGGGCGGAATCGTGCAGCCGGCGCAGGCCGACGTCGAGGGAGATCTCTGGTTCCCAGCCGAGCAACTGGCGTGCGCGCGTGATGTCGGGCTGGCGCACCTTCGGGTCGTCGACCGGGAGGGCCTCGAAGAGAATCTCGCTGTCGCCGCCCCAGAGCTCGATCACCTTCTCGGCGAGCTCGAGCAGCGTGAACTCCTGCGGGTTGCCGATGTTCACGGGGAGGTGCTCGCCGCTTTCGACGAGCGCGATCAGGCCGCGAATCAGGTCGTCGACGTAGCAGAAGCTCCGCGTCTGAGAACCGTCGCCGAAGACGGTGATCGGCTTGCGCTCCATCGCCTGGCGCACGAAGGTCGGGATCGCGCGGCCGTCGTAGGGGCGCATCCGAGGCCCGTAGGTGTTGAAGATCCGGACGACCGCCGTGTCGACTCCCTGCTGGCGGTGGTAGGCCATCGTGAGCGCCTCCGCGTACCGCTTCGCCTCGTCGTAGACCCCGCGCGGGCCGATCGGGTTGACGTTGCCCCAGTAGGTCTCCGGCTGCGGGTGCACGAGCGGGTCGCCGTAGACCTCGCTCGTGGAGGCGAGCAGGAACCGAGCGCGCTTCCACTTCGCCAGGCCGAGCGCGTGGTGGGTGCCGTAGGAGCCGACCTTGAGCGAGTGGAGCGGCAGCCGCATGTAGTCGATCGGGCTCGCGAGCGCGGCCAGGTGATAGACGAAGTCGACGGGCTCGTCGACCTCGATCGGCTCGGTCACATCGTGGTTGACGAACGCGAACTCCGGGTTGCGGTGGTGCTCGACGTTCTGCAGCGACCCGCTCTCGAGGTTGTCGATGCAGACGACGCGGTGGCCACGCTCCAGAAGGGCGTCGCAGAGGTGGGAGCCGAGGAAGCCGGCGCCGCCGGTGACGACTGAGGTTGGCACCGCGGGATCATAGCCCGGCCACTCGGCGGTTCCTGGAAACCTTACGAATCACTAACGAGCCGCCCGCGGCCTCGAGCACGAAGAGCGCCGGCAGGGACGCGTAGAGGAAGCGCGGATGCAGGTGCGTGTGCTCGTAGAAGGTGTAAAAGAGGGCGTTGCCGGCGATCGCGGCGCCGAGCAGCGCGGCCACCCACGGTCGCAGCGCCAGCAGGCCGACCAGCGCCAGCGGCAGCAGCAGCAGCAGGGTGCGCGGGTCGAAGACGAGCGAATCCGCCCAGCTGCGCCCCGCTTGCTCGATCGAGAAGCCCGGCACGTTCGGAATCTCCGGATAGCCCTTCGGCCAGTACGCGGCCACGAGCGGCGCAAAGGCGAGACCCGTCGCGGCGAGCGGGAGCGCTCGCCGCGGCCCGAGGCGGAGAGCGACGAGCAGCACCGCGGCGACGGCGAAGAAGCCGTTGGAGACCTTGACCACCGTCGCGTAGCCGAGCAGGGCGCCCGCGAGCGCCAGACGGAGCTCGTCGAGGCGGGGCGAGAGCAACAGCGCGAGCGCGGAGACGACGAGAGCGGTCGAGACGGGTTCCGTATAGAGATGGAGGCCGACGTCGACGTTCCACTGGCCGTTCTCCCAAGCGCTCGGGCCGGCGAGCGCTCGCGACAGCAGCGGCCAGGCGACGACGAGCGCCGCTGCGGCCACCCCGGCGACACGCCGGCCGGTTGCCCGAAAGCCGGCGTAGGCGGTTGCGACGACCGTGACCGCATTCGCGGCGAGCGTAAGGAGAAGTCCCGCGGCGAACGCCGAGTCAGGGCCTACCACGCCCACGACGCGCAGGGGCAGGAGCGGAATCGCCCAGAGCAGCGGCCAGCCGACGACGGCGGCGCCGGCCGGCTCGGTGGCGAGCACGAGCGCGCTCGCAGCGAGCGCGACTGTGAGCGCGGCGACCGCGATTGCCTCCCAGCGAGGACGGAGTCGCCACGCCGCCCACGCGCCGGCTCCGAGGAGCGCCGCAGCAGCCGCGCCCGCAGGGCCGAACGCGGCCGAGATCAGCTCGCGCGCCTCGGCGTAGAAGCCGGTGGCGTCCCCGTTCAGCGGCTCGTAGTCGTACCTCGGCATCCCCGGCAGGGAATGGCCGGACGCCGCGAGCGCGGCGAGCGGGAGCGCCACCCGGATCGCGGACAGCCCTACGAGCGCGGCGATCCAAGCGCGGTCGGTCACGCCGGAGAGCCTAACCGGCGCGATCGAAGTGTCCCCGGCGCCCCGCCCTACACTTGACCGATGACGAACGGCGCTCCGAGACGCGCGCTCGCGAGCATCCTGTCGCTGCTCCTGCCCGGCGCAGGCCAGCTCTACGTCGGTGCGAAGCGCCGCGGACTGCTCCTGCTCGCGCTGACGGCGGTCGCGCTGCTCGCGCTCGCCGCGCTCGCGGCGTGGGCGCCGTTCAACACGATCGACCGGCGGCTCGTTGCCGCCGTGCTGGCGGCCGACCTCGCCCTGCTCGCGCTGCGGCTCTTCGCAGTGCTCGACGTCTGGAGGGGCGGGCTGGCGGCCGCCGTCGCGCTCGCTGCGCTCACGGCCGCGCCCCACGTCGCGGCCGGCTGGGTGACGGTCCGCGGCTACGACGTCCTGGAAACCGTCCTTGCCGACGGGGAGCCGAGTGACACCTTGCGCGACCGCGGGCTCCTGTTCACCGAGCTCCCGCCGCTCCCGCGCTACGTCGCTCCGGACACGTGGGAGCTCGCGCTCGTGGAGCGGCTGGGGCCGGGCGAGGTGCGGCCGCTCGAGCGCTCGGCCAGGGTGCTCGCGACGCCGCAGGGGGGCCGAACGCGACCGTGGACGACGCTCCTCCTCCTCGGCACGGACGAAGGCCCAGGGAACGTCGGCGCCCGCACCGACACCCTGATCCTCGCGGCGGTCCAGCACGGCACGGGGCGCGCCGTGGCATTCGGGGTTCCCCGGAACCTCGCGCAGGTGCCGCTCGGGAGGGGACGGACGCTCTCCCGCGAGCCTCTGAACGCGCTTTACGCTCTGAACGGCGGCGGTTCCCGGGGCGCGAGCGCGCTCAAACAGGCGATCTCGAACCTGCTCGGGATCCGGGTCGACTACTACGCGCTCGTCAACCTGCTCGGATTTGCCGACCTCGTCGACGCGGTCGGGGGCGTCGAGATCGATGTGAAGGAGCGGCTGCGCGACGAGGTGACGCGCCCGGCCTGGGGCGAGCCGAAGCCGAAGATCGACGTCGTTCCGGGTCGGACCTACCGGTTCTACGGCCGCGAGGCGCTCGCGTACGTCCGTTCCCGGAAGGACTCGAGCGACTACACCCGCATGGCCCGGCAGCGGTGCTTCCTGAGCGCGCTCGCCGACCAGCTCGACCCGGCGCGCGTCCTGCGCAACTTCGGCTCGCTCGCGAAGACGGTCGAGACGAACGTGCACACGGACGTCCCGCTCAACCGGCTGCCGAGCCTCGTACGGCTGGTGTCGTCGGTCGAGCCCGAACGGACGCTGACCGTCACGTTCGGCCTCGAATACTTCTTCGGCCGGCAGAAGACCGGCAATTACCCGGCGCCGAACCGGGGGCGAATGCAGGCGACCGTGCGGAAGGCGATCCTCGAGCCACAGCTCTTGACGACGACCGGGAAGGCGACGACGACCCGCCAGAGCTGCTGACCGGCCGGACGCGCACGAAACGACGGCCCACTACGATCGGCCTCGTGCGCCCCCTCCCCGCTCGCGCAGCGCTTGCCCTCGAGCTCGCAGGCGTCGTCGGCCTCGTTGTGGCGCAGACCCTGCTTGCGCGCAGGTTGCGTCACACCGACACGTTCTTCGACGAGGGCACCTACCTCGTCAGCGTTGACGCGCTGCGCCACGGCCAGGCGCTCGGGGAGCGCATCTTCACCGCGCAGCCCCCCGGCTGGTACCACCTGCTGGACCTCGTCGTCTCGGTCGCCGGGGGGTCGGTCGCGGACGTGCGCGGCGGCCTGGCGCTCCTCGCCGGGCTCGGCGCAGCCGCGGCGTACGGGATCGGCCGAGCGATCGGCGGGCGTCTGGAAGGAGCGCTCTGCGCCGGCGTCCTTCTCGTCGCGTTCCCGCTCGCGCTCTACGCGGGCCGGGTGCTCGCCGACCCCGCTTCACTCACGTTTGCGCTCGCCGCCGTCGCGTTGGCCGCGCTCGCCTCGAGAACGGGCCGCGCCACGCTCGCGGCCGCCTGCGGGCTCGCACTGATGCTCGGGGTGCTGGTGAAGCTGCAAGCCGTCCTCGCCCTGCCGACGATCGGCCTTCTCCTCCTCGCCCCCGGGAGCTCGCGACGGAGGCTGGCCGCGTCCTTCGCTGCCGGCGCGGCGGCGCCGCTGGCTCTCGTCGCGGCCGTGCACGCAGGCTCTCTTCCCGAGCTGTGGGACGGCGTGGTCACCTACCACCGCCGCGCTTCCGGGATCGAGATCCTCGACAACTGGTCAGCGCTGAAGAGTCTCTTCAATCCACGGATGCCGTTCGGCTGGCTCGTGGCCCTCGGCGCCGTGGGCGCCGTCGCCTCGGCGGCCCGGAAGGGCTGGACTCCCGCGGCGGCGCTGTGGCTCTGGCCCGCCGTGGTCGGTGCGTTCCTGCTCTGGCACGACCCCCTCCTCGAGCACCACCTCGCCGGGCTCACCGTCTCGGTGGCGCCCGCGGTCGGGGTCGCGCTCGCCGCCGGCGTCCGCTCGCTGCCGCGAAGCCCCCGCGCGATCGCGACCGTCGTCCTCGCGGCGGCGTTCGCAGCGGGCTACGCCCAGGAGGTCCGGCGGCTCGACAGCGAGGTGCGCCCGGAGGAGGCCGGCACGGTCTGGGCGGCGCAGGAGCTGGCCCACGCGACGGCGCCGAACGAGCTCGTCGCAACGGATCAGCCGCTCGCCGCCTACCTGGCGCGCCGGCGGGTCCCGGGAGAGCTCGTCGACACGGCGAAGCTCCGCTTCACGACGGGCTCCCTGACCGCCGACGGCGTCTTCCGGCTCTTCGACGAACGCTGCGTCCGGGCCGTAGTGGCGGGGAGAGTCTTCAGGGCCCTACCGGGGTTCATGGAGCGCCTCGGCCAGACGTTCCCCGAGTCGAGCCGGCGCCAAGGCGTCGTCGTCTTCACCCGTCCCCGCTGCTGAGAGTCACGGCCGGCGAAACCCGCTAGCCCAAGACGCCGGGCGGGCAGGAGCAGCTCGTACGCGAGCCGGTCGAGCACGGGGATCTGCAGCTGCAGAATCGACGGCCTCGACCGCCCGAGCTTGAAGAGCAGCTGGTTGACCCCGCGATTGACGAGCGACGAAGCTGCCGTAGCGCGGGCCGAGCGGCTCGCCGCCGGCCTCACGAACGAGCCGTGCGAGCTCGGCTGCGTGAACGGCACCTCGTTTCCCAGCGGCGAGCCGCCGGTCCGCTTCAGCGTCCCCTCCGGAGCCGTAGACCGGCCCCCCAATCGGTTCGGAACGCCGAAGAACGCGCCGCCGCCCTTCCGTAAGACATCGTGTGCGCCGGCCCTGCTGTACAAAGAGGGCGCCGTTCCGCGGCCCGGCGTCGATCTCGATCACACGGAGCCCTTCGAAGCCGCCCCACGTCCGCGTCCGCGTTCCTCCGGCGCACGCCACCGCGGCGTCCGCGCCTCCCAGCCGGAACGGAGAGGCTCATTGGCTGTCCCAGCCACTGACTGTCCCAGTCGGCCGGCGGCTACAGCCCGCTGACGTCGCGGACTCTAGTCGATGGGGCGCGAAGCTCCTTCGGCTGAGAGCTGCCGCCAACCGGAGAGCAGAGCCAGGGAGTAGAGCGCCGCGACGACGAGCAGCAGGTTGCGGTAGCCCGTCACGAGCGCTGCGTACTCGATCACGCCGCCGACCATCGCGCCGAGCAGGTTCGCGCCGAAGGCGACGGTCGAGGAGCCCACGCCGCGGAACCGCTCGGCGAAGATCAGGTTCGCGACGAAGATCGGTGCGAACGCGAGCGCGACCGCGGCGGCGAGGCGCGGCCACCACGACAGCCCGAGCAGCGCGTCCTGTGGCACCGCCCAGGCGATCACGAGCGTGACGAGCAGCGCCGCGTAGAGCACGAACGGCCGACCAATCCGCACGCGGCGCGAGACCTCGATCGCGGCCAGCACAGTGACCAGAATGCCGCCGAAGACGAGCGCGTTGACAAACCACGTCGTGCCGAAGAGCAGCGCGAACTGGATCACGTTCTTGGTCTCCAGCAGCAAGAACGCCGCCCCCATGAAGAAGAGGTCGGCGTACGGGCGCATAAGGCCGATAGGCCCGCCGGCGACCCGGACCGCGAGCGCGGAGGCGGCGAGGATGAGACCGAGGGCGATCAGGTAGAAGGTCGGCACGTGCGGCGTTCGCAGGTAGAGGAAGGGATAGTCGTCGCGCGCCGGCTCGGGGACGAAACGCCCGCTCGGGCTCCAGACGGCCGCGCAGTCGACATCGTCGCGACCGAGACCGACGGTGAGCACGGCCAGCGTCCCCGCCTCGCCGATCGGGTCGAAGCAGGGCCGATGCCCGTACGCGACCTCGAGCGTCCGTGCGAGCCGGTCCACCAACCACGGCTCGCGGTAGAAGTTGTACATCGAGAAGACGCCGCCGACCTTGAGGCGGCGGCGCGCCTCCTCCATCGCTTCGCGGGTGAAGAGGTAGCTCTCGAGCCGCAGCGACGACTGCCCCGCCACGAGCGTCAGCGAGTCGGGGAGCGCGAAGAGGATGAGGTCGTACGTGCGCTGCGTCCGCTCGATGAAGGCGCGTCCGTCGTCGAGATGGACGGTGACGCGCGGGTCGTCGTAGGGCCGGTCCGGGTGCAGCCGGCGGCCGAGCCGCGCGAGGCGCGGGTCGATCTCGACGGCGTCGACGCGATGCGCGCCGTTCGCCAGCGCGAGGGCGACGTCCGATCCGGTGCCGGCGCCGACAACGAGCACGTCGCCGACGTCCCGGGTGCCGATCCGGTCGTATGGGGCCCGGTACACGGCGCCACCCTCTCCGGAGCGGATCCGCTCGACCGGCGCGATCGCCTGGTGCGGGATGCCGTTGACGGCGACGTGATACGTCCCGTCCGGCAAGGGCTCGACGTGCACCTTGTAATACGGCGACCAGCCGAGCTCGTCCGGCGACTCCCACGACGGCTGGGTCTCGCGCGCGAGCGCGGCCACGATGACGAGCAGTGCGACGACCTGGACGACGCGCGTCCGCCGGCCAAGCACCGCTGCGAAGAGAAGCGCGGTGACCGCGCCCCACGCAACTGGCGGCAACTCGAGCAGCGACAAGAGCGAGAACCCGGCGATCCCGAGGAGGCTGCCGAGGATGTCCAGCCGGTACGCCTCGAGCGGCTCGAACCGCGCGAACGTGCGCGCCACGCCGTGAGCGATCAAGGCCATCGTCCCTGCGACGACGCCGAACACGATCGGCAGCGTCAGCCAGATCGGCAGCCCGCTCTCCTCGCCGTGGCCGAAGAAGATCAGCCCGCCGTCCGGTCGGTCGATCTCGACGGGGAACTTGAGCACGAAGACGACGAGCGCCGCGAGCGCGACGGGTGCCAGCGGGAAGGCGTCCCAGCTCGAGCGCGCGGTCAGGAACCCGATCCCGATCCCGAGAAAGCTCCCGAGCAGCACGAAGTTCGAGAAGTACGACAGGTGGACGATGTTGGAGCCCGTCCACCGGATCAGCGCCAGCTCGACGAAGAGCAGCAGGCCGCTGAGCAGGACGAGGCGGAGCCGGTCGCTCAGCGCAGGTCCTTGTTCGACTCCATGTCGAACCACATCGCGAAGAGCGTGAACTGGCTCCCCGAGATCAGGAGCAGCGCGACGAGGACGATCGTCGGCGTCGTGATCTCGTTTCCTTTCAGGCGGAGCACGAGCTCGATCACGCCGAGGAGGAGGCCGACGAGCGTCATCAGGATCCCGAGCGCGTAGAAGAAGACGAGCGGGTGGAAGTCCCGGATCACGTACTTCTCGCGCAGCCGCCAGAAGAACCCCTTCACGAGCAGCCACGAGATCCGCGGGATCACGCGGCGGAACTTGATCCCCGACGTCTCGCCGACGCCGTACACCGGACGCGAGGGGAAGTCGCGCACGCGGGCGTTCCAGACGTTCAGGTGCACCAACATGTCGTTCGGGAAGCCGTAGCCGCGGTAGATCCGGTCGAGGTCGAGCTGGGCGAGCATCGACCGCGAGATCGCCGTGTAGCCCGTTTGCGAGTCGGCGACGTGCCAGTAGCCCGAGGCGACCTTCGTCAGCAGCGAGAGGATCGCGTTGCCGAGGTAGCGCGTGCGCGGGATCAGCTTCCAGGCCTCGCCGCTGACGAGGCGGTTCGCCTTTGCGTAGTCGACCTCGCCGCGCGCGACGGGCTCGACGAGCGAGAGCAGGTCGGCCGGGTCCATCTGATTGTCCGCAGCCATCACGCAGACGACCTCGTCGCCCGCCTCGAGCGCGCGCTCGTAGCCCGTCACGATCGCGGCGCCGACGCCGCCGTTCTCGCTCCTGCGGACGACCTCGATCCGCTCGCTCCCGAGCGAGGTCGCGGCCGCGACGGTGTCGTCGCTCGAGGCGTCGTCGACGACGATCACGTGGTCGACGAACTCCGGGATGCCGGCGAGCGTCGTGGCGATCAGCCGCCCCTCGTCGTGGGCGGGGACGACGACCGCGACGCGCTTGCCGTCGACCATGACTTAGGCGGTGCGAGCGCGCCGGGCCAGGAACGAGTCGGCCATGAGGGCCGCGGCGCAGCCGAGCAGCAGGCCGAGCAGGCCGCCGACGAGCGCGCCGTTGCGCCCGCTCCGCGCGGTCGTCTTGACGGCGGCGGCGGGCTCGATCACCTGCGCCTTCTCGACGTTCTCCGCGAGCGCGAGCTGCTGCCGTACGTCGGACTGGAGGTCGAGCAGCTGGCCGCGGCGCGTCTGAGCGTTGTCGAGCGAGCTGACGAGCACGAGCTTGTCCAGGGCGGTCAGGCCCGGCTCTTCGACGACGTCCTCGAGCTGCGCGATCCGCGGCACAAGCGTGTTCAGCTGATCCTGGATCGACTGGAGCTGGTCGTTGAACGCTGTGATCTTGGTGTCGACGTACTGCGCCGACGTCCGCTCGATCACCTCGGCGGCCAGCGCGTCCGCGGCACGCTCGGCCTTCCGCGGCTGTCCGGCGATCACGGTGATCGTCACGAGCGGGGCTCCGGTCGGCCGGGCGCCGGGGCCGGAAGCGCCGACGATCTGGGAGGTCACGTTGCCGCGCAGCGCGCGCACGGGCAGGTCGGCCTCGCCGGCCGCCTTTCGCAGCGCGGCCTCCGAGCGGATGATCTCCGCGACCGCCCGGCCGTTCGTCAGGAAGCTCGCGACCGGAGCGCCGCCGTTGGGCGAAAACGGCTGGCCCATTGCGACGAGTGTCTCCGCCTCGTAGACCTTGCCGCCGCCGAGCGCGAGCAGGAAGCCGATCAGCAGGCCGGCGACCGTCCCGAGCACGGGCAGCCACCAGCGGGCGGCGATCCGCTCCCAGACCGAGCGGAGGTCGACCTCCCGCTCGGCGTCCGGGTCGTTCGTCGGCGTGCTCACGCGGGCGACTCTACCGCCGCCCATTCCCATTGCGACGCCATTCCGTCGCGCAGGGTCGTCTCGGGCGCCCAGTTGAGGGCCACCGCGGCCTTGGTCACGTCGGCCTTCGTGCGCTTGACGTCGCCAGCGGCCGCCGCGAGACGCTCGACATCGAGCGCGCGGCCGGAGAGCTCCTCCGCAAGCGCGATCGCCTCGTTCATGGTCGCCTCGTCGCCGCCACCGACGTTGTAGACCTCGCCGCCGCGGCCCCGCTCCATTGCTGCGATCGTGGCGGCGACGGCGTCGCCGACGTAGGTGAAGCTCCGCGCGGCGCTGCCGTCTCCGAAGAGCTGGAAGCGCTCGCCGCGCACCAGCGCCTCCAGGATCGCCGTGAACGCCATGTCCGGCCGCTGGCGCGGCCCGTAGACCGTGAAGTAGCGGAGCAGGACGGCGTCGAGCCCCTGCGCCCGCTCGATCGCCGCGGCAAGGTGCTCGCAGGCGAGCTTCGTGATCCCGTACGGCGAGATCGGCCGTGGCTCGACGTCCTCCGGGGTCGGGTACGCCTCGGCGTCGCCGTAGACCGACGAGGACGAGGCGAAGACGACGCGCGTGCCGGCCGCCGCCGCAGCCTCGAAGAGGCGCTGGCTCGCACGAACGTTCCGGTCGAGGTAGAGCTGGAAGGTCTCGCCCCAGCTCGCGCGAACTCCCGGCTGCCCGGCGAGGTGGAAGATGCCGTCGGCTCCGGCGAGGATCGGCTCGAGCGGCGCCACGACGAGGTCGGCCTCGACCACGTCGGCCCCAGCGGCATTGCGCTCCTTGCGCCACCGCTCGTAGTTCTCGGTGTAGACATCGACGCCGACGACGTCGTGCCCCTGCTCCCGCAAGGCCTCGGCGAGGTGCGAGCCGATGAACCCGGCCGCCCCCGTGACCACGTATCTCACTTCTCCACCATCCCATACACGCGCGCGTGGCCGACGAGATAGAGCCGCTCGCGGTCGGCGACGACGCCGGCGTACTTGCCGTCCGCGAACGTCCAGAGCTCCCGGCCCGTGCGGGCGTCGAGCGCGTAGGTGCGATCCTTGAAGGTCGAGAAGTAGACGACTCCGGCGATCACCGTGGCGGAGCCGGAGATGTCGCCGTTCGCGCGGAAGCGCCAGCGAACGTCGCCGGTGGCCGCGTCGAGCGCGTAGAAGCGGCCGCTGTAAGACCCGACGTAGACGGTCTTGCGCCAGACGGCGGGCGAGCCGTAGACGTAACCCCCGGTCCCCTTCGACCAGCGCAGCTTCCCGCTCGCGGCGCCGAAGGAGTAGACCTTGTGGTCGGTCGATCCGATGTAGACGCGCCCGTAAGCGACCGTCGGCGTCGAGTAGAGGTACCCACGGCCGCCGAGCCGATCCTGCGTCCTCGTCCGCCAGATCGCCTTGCCGGTCTTCGCGCTGAGGGCGTAGAGGTAGCCGTCGTAGGTGCCGACGTAGAGCCGGTCCCCGGAGCGCGCGATCCCGCTCTTGATCCGGCCCTTGCCCTGGAACGTCCAGCGGACGCGGCCGGTCGCCGCGTCGAGCGCGTAGACACGGCCGCGCCAGTCGCCGACGTAGACGAAGCCGTCGACAACGAGCGGCGAGGACTCGGTCGGGCCGATCTTCGTCCGCCAGCGGATCTTTCCGAAGCCTGCGGCGAACGCGATCACCTCGCCCTCGAGCCGACCCGGCTTCGCCTTGGCGTTGCAGGGCGGACGGTTGAGGAACGACTGGTAGACGGTGCCGTCGGCCACCGCGGGCGACGCCGCGACGCAGCGGCCGATCGGGATCTTCCAGGCCCGCTTGCCGGTCTTCGCGTTGACGGCGAACATCACGCCCGAGTTGTTGGTGAAGTAGAGCCGACCGTAAGCGATCGTGGGCGGGAACTCGAGCAGCTGGCGGGCGCGGAACGTCCAGACGCGCCGAAACGGCGGCCGGAGCAGAAAGGGGCCGACGCGCTGCCGCTCGGCGTCGTACCCGTTCAGGGGCCACACGACCTCGAGCTTCTCCCGCTCGGGCGGCGGCGGCAGCGGCTCCTCCTCCTCCTCGGTCGTGACGAACTCCTCAGTCGACGAGCCGCGGACGTCGGCCGCCCTGTCGCGTTTGTAGAGCACGTAGCCCGCGGCGATCCCGCCGGCGAGCAGGACGAGCGCGATCGCGGCTGCGAGCAGCCGCTTTCTCACGTCCGGGGCTCCACGGCCCAGACGCGCGAATAGCCGTGCAGCAGCAGGCGGTGCCCGTTCCCCGAGACGGGCACGTACTCGCCGTGGGGGAATTCGAGGACGACGCGGCCGCTCTTCGCGTCGACGCCGGTGATCCGGCCCCGCGTCGAGCCGGCGTAGGCGACGCCCGCGACGACCACCGCCGCGCCGGAGACCGGCCCGCCCGCACCGACGCTCCAGAGCACCCGGCCCGAGCTCGCCGCGACCGAGTAGAAGCGGCCGTTGTAAGAACCGAAGAAGACGCGGCCGGCCCAGACCGCCGGCGACGAGTAGACGTAGCCGCCCGTATTGACGCGCCAGAGGTAGCGCCCGCCCGTCGTGAAGGCGGTGAGGCTGTTGCCGGTCGAGGAGGGGACGAAGACCCGCCCGGCCGCGACGGCCGGCGTGCCGTAGATCCGGCCGTTGACGCTGCGTACCCAGCGCCGCTGTCCGGTCGCCGCCGAGAGCGCCAGCAGGCGGCCACCGTAGTCCCCGATGTAGAGCGTCTTGCCGGAGATGGACGCGCTCGAGGTGATCTTGTAGCCGCTCAGGTGGCTCCAGCGGAGCTTCCGCTTCGCGAGGTCGAGTGCGTAGACGCGGCCGTTCCAGGCCCCGAAGTA
>JBKJSM010000017.1:0-18811 GCA_046594445.1 Gaiellaceae bacterium
TCCGCAATCGACGACGCCGTCACCGCCAACTCCTCAATCGTCGCCGACGTCTCCGCCACCGCCGAACTCTGCTCCACCGTCGCCGCAGCAGCCTCCTTCGACGCCGCCCGCATCTCGAACGCCGCTACGCCGAGGACGCCCGCGGTCGAACGGATCCCTTCGACGAGCCGCGCGATCAGGCGCACCGCGTAGAACGCGAGCGCGGCGGCCAGCAACAACCCGAGCGCGGCGCCGATGAGCGCGATCGTGAGGACGGATTTCCGGGCGTCGGCCGCGGCGATGCGCGACGTTCGCGCTTCCTCTTCGGCCAATCTCTCGAGCTCTTCGAGCGGGGCCACGACCTGCGCGCCGATACCCTCGTCCGTCAGGCTCTCAACGTTCTCGCCGGCCTTGATGCGTGGCTGGAGACGCTTGAAGCTGGCGATGAACGCGTCGTTTGCGGCAAGCGCCCTCTGAACGAGCTCCCGTTCCTGCGGTTCGTCGAAGGGCGCTTGGCGGATCCCCTGAGTGAGATTGGCGTTCGCGCGCTCAAGCTCGTCGAGCTCGTCCTCGTCCTGCGTCAGGCCGTAGTCGGCTATCGCGGACGCCTCCTGCCAGAACCGCAACACCGCCTCGTTCGCGGCGAGGGCCTCGGCCTCGCGGTCGAGAGCGGCAACGTCCCGGCCGGCAGCGACCTCGTACCGCCAGATGGATACGCCGAGGGCGCTCACGAAGATGAGAGCGGTGAGAAGGAGCGCGAGCGCGACCTTTCGGGCCGGCCCCTCGAGGCCCGAGCGGGACATGGCCAGTGTTTCGGCAGACGGGGGGCCTCTCCTTTAACCCGAGCCTGCGGTGCAGGCGGCTAGATCACGCGAATCGACCCACGCACGCCGGCGGGGCTGCGGTCGGAGTAGAAGCGGAGCGCTCCGGCGCCGAGGGTGACCTTCCACGTCACCGTCACCGTCGCCGCGAGCCCGGTCTTCCGGTTGACGCCCGCGCCGACGAGATGGAAGTTGTGCAGCTTCGAGCGGTCGCGGACGGCGATCGAGTAGGTGCCGGCCTTAAGGGTCTTCAACGCTGCACCGCTTGCGCTGCGAAGCGAGATCGTGTTCTCCGGGCCGACGGTGGCGAGCAGCTTCGGCGCCGCTACCGGGGGAGCCGGAGGACTGCCGGAGGCGAACGTTCGGCGCATCGAGCTGGGGTGGACGTCGCAGAGGAGCACGTATGTCCCGTCTCTGAGTGCGACCGGCCAGGTGACGGTTCCGGTGCCCTCGACCTGCGTCGACTCGTTGACCCCTGGACCGGTCAGGTGGAAGTTGTGGTCTGCGGAGAGGTCGCGAACCACGATCTCGTAGCTCCCCGGATCGACCTTCGTCACCCGCGCCCCACTCGCATTCTCCAGATCAATCGAGAAGTCCGGCCCGACATGCCCGAAGAGCTGCGGCGCGGTCGCGGCAAGCGCGACCGGAACGACCGTGATGACCGTGGCGGCCGCGACGACCAGAAGACCCCGTAAGCGCATACTTTTCACTCTACGTGCCGGGGCCGCGATCGGATTGGACGAAAACGGGGCGGCCTCGCGGCCGCCCCGTCGTTCCCCCAGTCGCGCGTGCGCTACGCGGTCGTGCGGCGCCTGAGCATCAGGCCCGTGGCGAGGACGGCGACGGCGATCAGCACTGCGATCCAGAGCGGGAAGCCCGTGAACGGCAGGGTGTCGGAGGAGGCCGCCGTCTTCGCGATCGACTCGGGCGCGCTGGCGATGGCGCCGAGGACGCCGCCGGCCGACTCCTTGGCGGCAGGCGCCGGTGAGACGGCGCCGGCGACGCCGCCAACGGGAGCAGCCTGTGCTCCGGCGACCGAGGCCGGGCTCGTGGACTGCGTGTTCGCCGTGCCCGACACATTCGACGTGCTCGAGGGGCTCGACGTGTTGGACGTGTTGGACGTGTTGGACGTGTTGGACGTGTTCGACGTGGACGTCACGGTGGCGCAGTTCTCACCGGAGGCGGTGCGCGTGACCGTGCGCGTCTCGTAGGCCGGCTTGTCGTCCGCGTGCTTGTTCCAGTGCGCTGACTTCATGCTCGGGCTGATCAGGACGTACTTCCGCGTCCCGTCCTTGTTATATGCGCCGGTGGCATGCCAGACTCCGACGAGCACCTGCTCGGTCGTCGTGACCGCGGCCGGGCAGCCGGACGTCTGGCTCTGCTGCGTCGTCGAAGGCGTCACCGTCGTCGAGGGCGCGGCGGCCGCGCCGCAGGCGGCCTTCGTGAAGCCGTCCTTCGAGCCCGGCCGGGAGGCCGGATCCTTGAGCAGCTTGTCCGAGTTGCCGTTCTTGGCCGGATGCGTCGTGTGCCCCTGCGTCCACGCCGTGTACGGGATGTTGATCACGACGTACGGGTTCGAGAGCGAGCCCGTGCGGTGGCAGACGATCACATGACGGTGCGCGTTGGCCGACTGACCCTTCGACTCCGACGCCGCCTTGGCGGGCTTGTGGTCGGCTTGCTTCTCGGCCTTCCTCGCCTGTCCGGGTGCGGTCGCGGGCTTCGCAGCCTTCGCGGGCGCCGGCTTCGCAGCCTTGGCGGGCTTCTCGGCCTTCGCGGGCTTCGCAGCCGGTGCGGCCGGTGCGGCGGCGGCCTTCTTCACCTGGCCGGGGGCGGTTGCCTGCGGCGCCGGAGCAGGTGCCGCAGCCGGGGCCGGAGCGGGCGCCTGAGCGGCGGGTGTCTCGGCCTTCTTCTCCTGGCCGGGCGGCGTTGCCGGCGCGTTGCTGTTCCCGTTACCCGGGTCGGCGAGCGCCGTGCCGGAGAATGCGACGACGCAGAGCCCCAGCCCAGCGGCGCGCGAGAGTGTCGTGATGAGCTTCATGCGGGTCTCCTCGTCGTCTAGCGGTGACGCCGATGAAACGAGCCGAACCCCGGTTTGGTTACGGGTTGAAAGTAAAGTTTTTGCTGCTCGCGACGCGTTTTTTCTACGCGCGCAACTCGGCGCCGAAGCGCGTCGCCAGGGCGGCGACGATCCGCTCGCGCACGCGCGCGGCGTCCTCGTCCGAGAGCGTCCGCTCCGGCGACTGGAACGATGCCGCGAGCGCCACGGACTTCTTCCCCGGCCCCACCTGTTCGCCGCGGTAGACGTCGAACACGCGCAGGTCGCGGAGCTCGGGGCCTGCCGCCTCCTTCGCCGCCGCGATCAGGTCGCCCGCCGCGACGGCCTCGTCGACGGCGAACGCGAGATCCTGCTTGAGGGCCGGGAAGGTGATCACGTCTTCGTAGAGCCGCAGCGCCGGGCTCCGGTCGAGCAGCGCGTCGAGGTCGAGCTCGAACCAGCCGAGTCCATCCTCGACCTCCTCGATCACCCCCTCGGCGGTGCGCGCGGCCCGCCCGGGAGCGCGCTCGAACGACGGCTCGACGCGGAGCGCCGCGTACAGCGCCTCGACAGCGCCCTTGGCGCGCGCGAAACCGCCTTCGGTGACGCCCGCGACCTGCCAGCGCTCGTCCGGCAGCTCACCCCCCGGCCGGTACACGCGCGCCACCTCGAAGAGCGCGACGCCTTCGTTGCCGGCGTTCGCGTTCCGGCGCGCCGACTCCAGCAGGCCATGGCGGAGATCGGTGCGCAGGACCGCCTGCTCGGCGGAGAGCGGCTCCGGGAGGCGCACGGCCTCGGAGCCGTCGTCCGGAACGAGGCTCCAGGTGTACGCCTCAAACCAGCCGGCGCCGACGAGGACGTCCTCGACGAGCCGCCGCAGCTTCTGCAGCCTGGTGAGGCGGCCGAACATGGCCGAGCGGATGGGCAGCGTCGGCGGCACCTCGTCGAGCCGGAACCGGGCGACCTCCTCGACGAGGTCGACGTCGCGTGTCACGTCGCGGGCGCGCCAGCTCGGGACGGTGACGGCGAGATCGTCGGTGACGTCGAAGCCGAGCCATTCCAGCGTCTCGCGCTGCTCGGGCTCGGGGATCTCCAGCCCGACCAGCGCGTTCACGCGCTCGGGGTCCAGTCGGACGACAGGCCGCGGCGGCAGCTCCCCCTGAACGTCGGTGTGGCCCGTCCAGCGTGCGCCGGTCAGCTCGACGAGCAGCTGCGTCGCGTAGACGGCCGCCTGCTCCGCGAGCTGGGGGTCGACGCCCTTCTCCCAGCGAGTCGACGCCTCGGAGCGAAGCCTCAGTCGCCGCGAGGTGCGCAGGATCGCGAGCGGGTCGAAACTCGCCGCCTCGAGGAGGACGTCCCTCGTCTCGGCCCTCACCTCGCTGTCCTCGCCGCCCATCACTCCGGCGATCGCGACGCCCCGCTCTGCGTCCGCGATCAGCAGGTCCGTGGGCTCGAGCTTGCGGGGCGCGCCGTCCAGCGTCGTGATCTCCTCGCCCGGCCTCGCGCGCCGGACGACGATCCTGCCGCCGGCGACCCGGGACGCGTCGAACCCGTGCAGGGGGCTGCCGAGCGCGAGCATGACGTAGTTCGTGATGTCGACGACGTTCGAGATCGGCCGCATCCCCGCCGCCAGCAGGCGTGCCTGCATCCAGCCGGGCGAGTCGCCGACCGCGACGTCGCGGAAGAGCCGGCCGATGTAGCGGGGGCACCCCTCGAAGTCCTCGACCTGCACGTCGACCGGGTCGTTGCCGCCGGCGGGGTCGACTCCGGGCGGCGGAGCGAGCTCGACGCGGCAGACGGCGGCCACCTCGCGCGCGATCCCGTAGATCGAGGTCAGGTCGGGCCGGTTGAAGCCGGTCTCGATCTCGAGCACCTGCTCCGAGAGCGACAGCACGTCTGCAAGCGGCGTGCCCGGCTCGAGCTCGTCGGCCAGCAGCATGATCCCGGAGTGGTCGGCGCCGAGCTCGAGCTCGTCCTCGGCGAGGATCATCCCGCTCGAGGTCTCGCCGCGCAGCTTCGCCTCGCCGAGCGTGCGCCCGTCGGGGAGGAGGGCGCCGGGGAGCGCAACCGCAACCGTCGCGCCAGCGCCGAAGTTCCAGGCGCCGCAGACGATCTGCCGCGGCTCGCTCTCCCCCACGTCGACGCGGCAGAGCTGGAGCCGGTCGGCGTTTGGATGCTTGCCGGCCTCGAGCACGCGCCCGACGCGGAAGTGGCCGAGGTTTCCGTGGAGGTCGGGGACGCCGCGCGTGACGATCCGGTCGACCTCGCAGCTCGTGATCACGAGCCGGCCCGCAAGCTCCTCCACCGACACGTCGAAGTCGACGTACTCGCGCAGCCAGGAGACGGGAACGCGCATCATCAGAACTGCCTCAGGAAGCGGAGGTCGTTCTCCCAGAGCAGGCGGAGGTCGGGGAAGCCGTGGCGCAGCATCGCGATCCGCTCGATCCCGAGTCCGAAGGCGAAGCCCGACCACACCTGGGGGTCGTAGCCGACCGCCTCGAACACGGCCGGATCGACGACGCCTGCACCACCCATCTCGATCCAGCCCGACTGCTTGCAGACGCTGCAGCCTGAGCCGCCGCAGAGGAAGCAGGTGACATCGAACTCGACCGACGGCTCGGTGAAGGGAAAATAACTCGTGCGCATCCGAACCTCGCGCTCCTGGCCGAAGAGCGCGCGGAAGAAGTGCTCGACCGTGCCGCGCAGGTCGGCGAGCGAGATGCCCTTGTCGACGGCGAGGCACTCGACTTGGTGGAACGTCGGCGTGTGCGTGGCGTCGGGGGTGTCGCGGCGGTAGACCCGTCCGAGCGAGACGACGTACACCGGCGGCTCCTGCGCAAGCATCGTCCGGATCTGCCCGGGTGAGGTGTGCGTGCGCAGGACGGTGTCGTCGTCGACGTAGAACGTGTCTTGCGGGTCGCGCGACGGGTGCGCCTCGGGCGTGTTCAACGCGGTGAAGTTGTTGTAGACCGTGTCGACTTCGGGGCCGTCGAAGACCTGGTAGCCGAGCCCGAGGAAGACGTCCTCGATCTCGCGCCGGATCTGAGTGATCAGATGGAGGCGGCCGCGCGCGACGCGCTCCCCCGGCAGGGTCACGTCGAACGGCTCGAGGTCCTCGTGGGAGGCGAGGGCGAGCTCGGCTTCCCGCTCGTCGAGCGCCTGCTCGATCGCCGCGCGCGCCGCGTTCAGCGCCATCCCGGTCTCGCGGTCGCGCACCTCGCGCAGCGCGAGCTTCAAGGGGCTCTTGCGGCCGAGGAAGCGAACGCGAAGCTCTTCGAGCGCGTCGGGGTCCGAGGCCGCTGCCATTGCGGTCCGTGCTTCGCTCTCGAGCGCCGTGGCGTCCATCGGGCGACGATAGCATCGGGTTCATGAGCGATTACGACGCCTTCGCCGCGATCTACGACGACTTGTCGGCTCCCATGACGGAGGACGTCCCCTTCTATGTCGAGCTGGCACGCGAGACCGAGGGGCCGCTCGTCGAGCTCGCGGTCGGCAACGGGCGTGTGGCGATCCCGGTCGCGCGGGAGACCGGCCGCCCCGTGCTCGGGATCGACCGGTCGTCGGCGATGCTCGCCCAGGCGCGCGAGCGCGCGGCGGCCGCCGGCGTCGAACTCGAGTTACGCGAGGGCGACATGCGCGAGCTCGAACTGGACGAGCCCGCAGGGCTAATTTACGTCCCTGCCCGCTCCCTTGGGCACCTCCCCACCTGGGCCGACCGGCGGCGGGTGTTCGAGCGCGTCTACGCCTCACTCCTCCCCGGCGGGCGCTTCGCCTGGAACTTCTTCGTCTTCGACCCCAGGCTCGCGTCGCGCATCGACGGCGAGTGGCAGGAGCAGAACGGAATCCGGCACCGGATTGACCAGGCGAAGCACGACAACCGGATCGACATCACGCTCGAGAGCGGGGCCGCCATCTCCCTCTGGTGGCTGAACCGATCCGAATGGGAGGCGCTGATCGACGTCGCCGGGTTCGAGGTCGAGGCGCTCTACGGCGGCTTCGGGCACGAGCCTTTCGACGAGTCCTCGAACGAGTTCGTCTGGGTTGTCCGCAAGCCCGTATAACCCCATCGCGCTGCTGTATGACGCGTGGAGCGCGAGCGTGACCGAGGACGTGGAGTTCTACGTCGAGGAGGCCCGCGCGACCGGCGGTTCCGTAGTCGAGCTCGCCTGCGGCACGGGCCGCATTTCCGTGCCGGTCGCGAAGGCAGGCATTCCGGTGATCGGCGTCGACGCGTCGGCCGGGATGCTCGCGGTCGCGCGGGACTTCGCCCGGGCGGAAGGCGTCGAGTCTCTCCTCGACCTGCGCCTCGGGGACATGCGCGAGCCGCCGGTCACGGAGCGCGTGCCGCTCGTTCTGATCCCGTTTCGCTCGCTCCTGCACATGACGTCGGAGCACGACCGGCTGCGTGCGCTCGCCGCTGCGAACGAGCTGCTCCTTCCTGAGGGGCGGCTGGTTTTCGACGTCTTCGCCCCGAGCAGCGAGGACGTGGAGGACACGCACGGCCGCTGGATCGAGCGCGAGCCCGGGATCTTCGAGCGAGCCGACTGGGATCAGGGAGAGCGGACGTTGACGCTCTCGGTCCGGCGCGGCGACGAGGCCTCGACGATGGAGCTCGCCTGGCTCTCGCCGGCGGAGTGGCGGCTGCTCCTCGACCGGACCGGCTTCGAGGTGCAAGACCAGTGGGGCTGGTTCGACCGCAGGCCGTACGCCGGCGGCGAGGACGTCGTCTTCGCCGCTAGGAGACGAGCGTGACGGCGTCGCCGACGCGCACGCGGCCCGGCTCGACGACCTCGGCGTACACGCCGCAGTCGAGGCTCTTCCCATCGGCCTCTCGCACGCCGCGCAGGTCGCGGATCGCGCGCAGCGTGTCGTAGTCGCGGATCCCGGTGTCCGGATCCTGCGTCGCCACCGCGCACCGGGGCACCGGACCGCCCATCAGCAGCAGGGCGTCGCCGACCCGGACCTCGCGGCCACGCCACGTGTCCTCCTCGAACGCCTCCGTCCCGTCTAGGTCGAAGAGCATTCGGAAGCGGCGCATGTCGGCCGCACCGAGCCGCTCGACGCTCGAACGCGACACCATCGTCGCCGGCCGCACGTCAGTCGCGTGGTCGTCGTCGTCGCGTTCGACGAGCTGGATCGAGGCAGAGGCGTAGTCGGAGAGGGCGTCACCCCAGGGGCCTCTGACGATCCTGCCGCGAACCGGACGGCCCGAAAAGTCGACGGTGACGGCCTCGGCGAGCGCCACCTCACCCTCGACCGTGGCGCCGTTCGGGAAGGTCAGCCGGAGCGTGCGCGCAACGGGATCCCAGACCGGCCGCACGCGCACGAGCGGCCCGTGCCGGACGCCGGCGACCAGCCTTCCCTCGCTCAGATGGAAGAACCGCCTGTCCTCGAGAGCCCCGCGCGCGTCGAGGTCGATCGCATCCGGGTGCTCCAGCCCCAGGCTCTTCACCGGCGCGACGTTGATCCGCGCGACGGTTGCCATTCCGGGAGCTTAACCATAGGGTCAGCCAATGCTCTGGATCGTGATCGGGATCGTCGTGGCGCTCGTCGCCGCGCTCGTCCTCCTCTACAACCGCCTCGTCACCCTGCGCAACCGCGTCGAGAACGCGTGGGCGCAGGTCGACGTGCAGCTGAAGCGCCGCTACGACCTGATCCCGAACCTGGTCGAGACGGTCAAGGGCTACGCCTCTCACGAGCGCGAGACCTTCGAGGCGGTCACGAACGCCCGGGCGCGCGCCCAGTCGGCGCAGGGCCCGGCGGAGACCGGTGCCGCAGAGGGGCTGCTCGGCCAGGCGCTTGGCCGGCTCTTCGCGGTGGCCGAGGCCTACCCCGAGCTCCAAGCCGACGAGAACTTCCGCCAGCTCCAGGACGAGCTCGCGCAGACCGAGAACAAGATCGCGGTCTCGCGCCAGGTCTACAACGACACCGTCCTCACCTTCAACACCGCGATCCAGACGGTTCCGGGCGTGCTCGTCGCCGGCCCGTTCGGGTTCGCGAAGAAGGACTTCTTCGAGCTCGAGGGCGAGGCCCGGGAGGCACCACGCGTCGCCTTCTAGGAGGGCCTGGCGGAACGTCGCTCGTCGCCGGGGTGCGATGCTCGTTCCGAGGCAAGGACGCAGGGAGCGCCGATAGCCGGTGCTATCGGTGCGACTGAGGACGCCGCATCGGGGCGAGCAGCGCGGCCCGGCGGCTCAGCGCGCGTTTCGCCAGGCCCTCCTGGTTGCGCTCCTGGCGGCGCTCGCGCTCGCCGGGGACGCCGCCGCGAAGTCGTTCACGCTGCCCGCCGCCGAGGTCACCGTCCAGGTCGCCGAGGACGGCAGCCTGCTCGTCGACGAGCTGATCGCCTTCGACTTCGCCGGGGACTTCAGCGGCGCCTTCCGCGAGGTTCCGCTCGACGACGGCGAGACGCTCGACCAGGTGTCCGTTTCCGAGGGGAGCGTCCAGTACGCGCCCGGCGCGTGCGCCGAGCTCCAGTGCGCCGACCGTCCCGGCCGGTTCGGGACGACGCGCACCGAAAAGGGCGTCCGCATCGTCTGGCACTACCGCGCCTCGTTCGAGCCGCGCCGCTTCCGCGTCCACTACCGGCTGCGCGGGCTCCCGACCGCCTACGACGACGTCGTCGACGTGAACGTCAAGGTCTGGGGCGACGAATGGGAAACCGGCCTCGGGCAGCTGACCGCGGCGCTGATCGCCCCCGGCGAGATCGTCCGCGCCTGGGGTCACCCGGTCGGCGTGCGCGGCGACGTCGCGATCGAGGACATGCGCGCGAGTCTGCGCGCGCTCGACATCCCGGCGGGGCAGTTCGTCGAGTTGCGCGCGCTCGTGCCGCGGCGCGTCTTCACGTCGACGGCGGGGATGACGGTCGAGAGCGGCCCCGGCCTGGAGCGGATCGTCGCCGAGGAGCGCGAGGACGCCGCCACGTATGAGCGCGACCGCGGGAAGATCGATGCGGCGCTCGACAACCTCCCCGCCACGATCGCGAAGCTTCTCGCCTTCGCGCTCGGCCCCGCGCTACTCGTGCTCGGCTTCGTCTGGTGGCGCTACGGACGGGAGCGCGACACCTCCTATGACCGCGAGTACGAGCAGGAGCCGCCGACCGAGATGCAACCCGCTCTGGTGCCCGCGCTGCTCGCGCAGGGCGGCACGCCCGGCTCGCTCGAGTTCACCGCGACGCTGTTCGACCTGATCCGCCGGGGCCGCTACCGCGCCGAGCCGGTGACGACGGAGCGGAAGATCTGGGGCGGCCTCAAGTCCCAGCAGGTCGCGGACCTCGAGCTCTCGCTCGGCGACGTGGACGCCGCCGTGGAGGCGTTCGAGGCGCCCGTCGCCGAGGTGATCGACGCGATCCTCGCGGAAGCGCCCGAGCGGTTGTCCAAGTTCCGCGACCGGATCGAAGAAGACCGCACCGGGAACTCCGAGCGCTTCGCATCCTTCAAGTCGGCGGTGGCGGCCGAGGTGAAGGGCCGCAGGTGGTTCCAGAACGTCGGGCTTGCGGTGCTGCTCGGCGGGGCGGCGCTGCTCGGCGTGACAGGGGCGGTGACTCTCTTCATCGGCATCGGCTCGTTCAACTCCGTGGCGCCCAGCTGGAACAGCGTCGTCGAGCTCGCCCTCGGGATCTGCGGCATCGTTGGCGCCGTCACGCTCGTCGGCGCGGCGTTCAACCGCCGGCTCTGGCGCCGCCGCTCCGCGGACGCCCAGGCAGAGGCGGAGCGTTGGGATGCGTTCCGGCGCTACCTGACCGACTTTCCACGGCTCGACATCGCCCCGGCCGCGACCCTCGAGCTGTGGGAGCGATTCCTCGTCTACGGGATCGCGTTCGGGATCGCGGAGCGCGTGCTCCAGGGCGCTCAGCTGCACATGCCGGAGGCGCTCGCCCAGGCCAGCGGGCTCTACTGGATCGGCCCGCACGGCGACCTCGCCTCAGGCCCCACCTCGATGAGCGTCGGCGACCTGGCCGCCGGCTTCGGCTCGGCGCTGGCGCCGCCCTCGTCTGGCTCAGGAGGCTTCGGCGGCGGCTTCTCCGGCGGCGGAGGAGGCGGCGGCGGAGGTGGTGGCGGTGGAGCCTGGTAGCCGGCTCCGGGAGCGCTCGTAGAGCGCGATCGCGCCGGCCACGGCGACGTTGAGCGACTCGGCGGCGCCGGTCGTCGGGATCGTGGCGCGATAGTTGCTCTGAGCAACTATCTCCTCCGGCAGGCCCTCTCGCTCGGCGCCGAGCAGGAAGGTGGTCGGCCCGCTGAGCTCGAGCTCGTGCAGGGGCGTCCCGCCGCTCGCGACCAGCGCTACCCGCTCTCCGGGCGCGTCGTCCCAGGCCACGAGCGGCACGCGGAAGATCGCCCCGGCGGACGCGCGCAGCGCCTTCGCGCCGAGCGGGTCTGCCGAGCCTTCCGACAGCGCGACCGCGGCGCCAAAGGCGTCGGCGGCGCGCAGGAGCGTCCCCACGTTCCCGGGATCCGAGACGCGCCAGAGCGCAAGCGTCGTCTCGCGCGGCTCGCGCGGTAGGGCGGCGGTGCGGTAGACCCCGATCGCCCGCGCCGGATGCGCAAGCGTCGAGATCGCGGCCAGGAGCTCCGGCTCGACGGTCTCGCCGGCGACGAGGAGCTCGATCGGCTCGATCCCGGCCGCAGCGGCCGCGGCGATCAGGTCCTCCCCCTCGACTGCGAAGAGCCCGAGCTCCTCGCGCTTGCGCTTCTGCGCGAGGAGCTTGCGGACGAGCTTCAGCGTCGGGTTCGACGCCGAGGTGATCAATTGGTTATGCAGCCTTGGAGGACTCGAGCGCGGCCTTGGCCTGCTCGACGACGACCGTGAAGGCGGCCGGGTCGGCAACGGCCAGGTCGGCGAGCACCTTGCGGTCGAGCTCGATGCCGGCCTTGTGCAGCCCGTCGATGAACTGGTTGTACGACAGCCCGTTCGACCGCGCGGCCGCGTTGATGCGCACGATCCAGAGCTGCCGGAACGTCCGCTTCTTGTTCTTGCGGTCGCGGTAGGCGTAGACGAGCGAGTGCTCGACCTGCTCCTTCGCGTAGCGGTAGCTGCGGCTCTTGAGGCCCCAGTAGCCCTTCGCCTGGCCGAGAACCTTGCGGCGCTTCTTGCGCGCGTGGACCGATCTCTTGACCCTCGGCATTACTTCAGCCCCAGGAGCTTCTTGAGCCTCGGCGTGTCTGCCTTGGCGGTCTCGAAGTCCTTGTTGAAGGCCCGCTTACGCTTGGCCGACTTGTGCTCCAGGTTGTGGCTCTGCATCGCGTGCCGGCGCAAGATCTTGCCCGTTCCCGTCACCTTGAACCGCTTCTTCGCTCCGCTGCCCCGCTTCATCTTTGGCATCTGATTTCACTCCTGCGTTCTTGGTTGGCCCGACCAGCATCACCATGTTGCGCCCGTCGAGGAGCGGCGGCGATTCGACCGCGCCGAACTCCTTGATTTCCTCTGCGAGACGGAGCAGCAGGTCGCGGCCCCGCTCCGGATGCAGGTTCTCGCGCCCCCGGAACATGATCGTGACCTTGACCTTCGCGCGCTGGTGGAGAAAGCGCACGACATGGCCCTTCTTCGTCTCGTAGTCGTGAATACCGATCTTCGGCCTGAACTTGATCTCCTTGACGTTGATCTGGGTCTGGTGCTTCCGCGCGAGCTTTGCCTTCTGCTCCTGCTCGTAGCGGTACTTGCCGTAGTCCATCACCCGCGCGACCGGTGGATCGGCCGCCGCGGCGACCTCGACGAGGTCGAGGCCTTTCGAATAGGCGTACTCGCGCGCTTCCTCGGTCGTCTTGATCCCGATCTGCTCGCCGTCCTCGCCCACCAGACGTACGTTGGGGACGCGAATGTTCTCGTTGATCCGGTCTTGCGGCTGCGGTACTCGCCGATCTTCCGGACGGCGTCTCGGCCTCAAAGGCTCTTCACCAAGCTGATTGAATCCTCCCTATCGACGACGAAAACCGCTGCACGCAGCGGCCACATTTCCTCGTCAACCGGCTCGGTTGAACCCTCGCGAGCGTGAGCCCGGGAAGGTGAGGGGCAGTGGTCCGCTCCTTCTTTCAGGGCGAGATCGTAGCAATCTCCGCGTGGAACCGCCGGAGCAGCTCCTCGAGGCTCGCCGTCGTCTGCTCGCCGCCTCGCTCGCGCACCGCGAGCGCCTCATCGGACTCGCGGTCGCCGTAGACGATCGTAAACGGGACCTTCTCCAGCTCGGCGTCGCGGATCCGCTTGCCGAGCGTGTCGTCGCGCTCGTCGACGTCGACGCGGACGCCGCCCGCACGGAGCTTCGCCCGCAGCGCATGCACCGCGTCGCGATGGCCCTCGCCGACGGGGATCAGGCGTACCTGCACCGGCGCGAGCCAGAACGGGAAGGCGCCGCCGAAGTTCTCGATCACGATCCCCAGGAAGCGCTCGAACGACCCGAAGAGCGCCCGGTGGATCACGACGGGCGTGTGCTCCTCGTTGTCGGCGCCCATGTAGGAGAGCCCGAAGCGGTCGGGCATCTGGTAGTCGATCTGGATCGTGCCCATCTGCCAGCTGCGGCCGATCGAGTCGTCCATGAAGAGGTCGATCTTGGGGCCGTAGAAGGCGCCCTCTCCCGCTGAGAGGGTGAACGAGATCTCGTTCTGCTCGAGCGCCGTCTGCAGCGCCGCCTCGGCCCGGTCCCAGGTCGCGTCGTCGCCGAGCTTGTTCTCCGGACGGGTCGCCAGCTCGGCGCGCGCGGTCATTCCGAAGAGCCCGTAGAGGAAGCCGACGTACTCGATCATCGCGTGGATCTCGTCCTGGATCTGCTCCTCCGCGCAGAAGACGTGTGCGTCGTCCTGGACGAAGTTGCGCGCACGCAGGAGCCCGTGGAGCGTCCCCGCCAGCTCGTTCCGGTGCAGCGGCGCCGCCTCGGCGAAGCGCAGCGGCAGGTCGCGGTAGCTCCGCAGCCGCTCCCCGAAGAGGAGCATGTGGCCGGGACAGTTCATCGCCTTCACGCCCATCCGGCCGGAGTCGGTCTCGAGTACGAACATCAAGTCCTGGTACTTCGGGATGTGGCCGGAGGTGATGAAGGTGTGCTCGTCGTAGATCAGCGGGGTCCGCACTTCGAGGTAGCCGCGCCTCCCGTTTTCGCGCCGCCGGACCGCATCGAGCTCGTTCCACATCACCGTCCCCTTCGGATGCCAGAACGGCGCGCCCGGCGATCGCTCCGAGAAGTGGAAGAGGTCGAGCTGCGGGCCGAGCTTGCGGTGGTCGCGCGCCTTCGCCAGCTCGAGCCGCTCCAGGTGCGCGTCGAGGTCGGCCTGCGAGTAGAAGGCGGTGCCGTAGATCCGCGTCAGCTGCGTGTTCTTCTCGTCGCCGCGCCAGTAGGCGCCCGCAAGCGAGGTCAGCTTGACCGCCTTGATCGGCTTCGAGTCCTGCAGATGCGGGCCACGGCAGAGGTCGGTGAACCCGCCCCCCTCAGAAGATGACTGGCGATACAGCGAGATCTCACCTTCGGCCGTGTCGACGAGCTCGACCTTGTACGGCTCCCCCTCGGCCGCGAAGCGCCGCTTCGCCTCCTCGGCGGAGATCTCCTCGCGCTCCCAGGAGCGCCCCTCCTTCAACTCACGCTGGATCTCGGCCTCGATCCGCTCGAGATCCCCGTCGCGGATCGGCTCGGAGAACTCGAAGTCGTAGTAGAAGCCGTTCTCGATCGGCGGGCCGATCGCGATCTTCACGTCCGGATAGAGGGTGCGCACCGCCTCCGCCAGGAGATGCGCGGCCGAGTGGCGCAGGACGTAGAGCGCGTCGGGGTCGTCCTTGTCGCGCGTGGTCAGGAACTGCACCGGCTGTCCGTCGCGGAGCGGCAGACGCACGTCCTGCACGGCGCCGTCCGAGCGGACGAGCACCGCTTGCTCGGCGAGCTTGGGCCCGATCGCGCGCGCAGCGTCAAGGCCGGTGGCCCCGTCCGGAAGTTCGAGTTCCGTCGAGTCGGGAAGGACGACTTTCATGAGCGATCAGGATACGCACCCACGCGAGGACGACCGCGACGACGAGCTCGAGGGATCACCGATCCCCGATCCCGAAGAGGAGCAGGGCGACGCAGAGGACGTCCCCGGGGCGGACTAGCTGATGGCGTCGCGCCAGCGGCGGTGGAGGATGACGCCGCCGACGAGCAGCGCGACCATGAACAGCACGCCAAAGACGACGAGAGCGGTCGAGGTCTGGCCGCTCAACGCGACGACCTCGAGCACGGGCGCCTCGCGCGAGCCGGCCACGATCACGCGGTAGCTGCCCACGGGAAGCTGCGGAACCTCGGCCTCGAGCCTTCCATCCGCCCCGATCCGCCCCAGCGGATACCGCGGGCCGGTGGCGGTGAGCGGCTCGAGCTCGACGTCGCCGGGCGGGCCGGAGACAGTGATCGTCCCCCCGACGACGGCGCTTCCCGGCTCGACCGTGACGGCCGGCGCCGCGCCGGCGCCCGCTGCGAGCACCAGCGCGCCGAGCAGAGCTGTCCAGATCGTTTTCACGCTCGGCGCGGAGGGTATCCCGATGGCAAGCAACGAAGGGGGAAGCATGCACAAGTCGATTCAGGAGGCGATGACTCCGAACCCGACCGCGATCGAGCCGAGCACGGGCGCGCAGGAGGCCGCGCGGATCATGCAATCCGAGGACGTCGGCGCGCTGCCGATCGCCGAGGGCGGACGGCTCACCGGGATGGTCACCGACCGCGACCTCGCGATTCGCGTCCTCGCAGAGGGCAGGAGCGCCGACACGCCCGTCGGCGAGATCGCGTCCAAAGACGTCGTCACGGTCGATCCTCAGCAGAGCCTCGAGGAGGCCGCCCGGTTGATGGCCGAGCACCAGGTCCGCCGGCTCCCGGTCGTCGAGGAGGACGGAAAGCTGGTCGGCATCCTCGCGCAGGCCGACGTCGCGCAGACGGGTGAGGACTCGCTCACGGGCGACCTCGTCCAACAGATCTCGAAGTAGCGGCGCAGTTCTCCCGGCGTCTTCATGGAAAGCTTGCAAAAGCCTTCCAACTTCCGCCGATACTGTTCTAGGTGAGCGCCGCCGTCTACCAGGGGTCATTTGGGCGCGAGCAGGCGGAGCGCCTGCTCTGGCGGGCCGGCTTCGGTCCCAGGCCTGGAGAGGCCGACGCGCTCGCAACGCTCGGGCTGGAGGGAGCGATTCGCTCACTCACCCGCCCGGGACGCGAGCGGTTCGTGGGGCCGGCTCCGCGCGACGACAAGGGCCGCGCGCTCGCCCCCACCGACGTCTGGGGCCACGACCACCTCTGGTGGCTCGACCGGATGGTTCGTACGTCGCGCCCGCTCGTCGAGCGGATGACGCTCGTCTGGCACGACTGGTTCGCAACCTCGCTCGACGGAGTCGGCTCGCAGAAGCTGATGCTGAACCAGAACAAGCTGATGCGCCGGCTCGCGCTCGGCTCCTTCGACTCGCTCCTCCGCAAGCTGACGAAGGATCCGGCGATGCTGCTCTGGCTCTCCGGGACCGACAACACGAAGTGGTCGCCGAACGAGAACTTCGCGCGCGAGCTGATGGAGCTCTTCACGCTCGGCGCCGGCCGCGGCTACACCGAGGGCGACGTGCGCGAGCAGGCGCGCGCGCTGACCGGCTTCCGGAACGACTGGCGCCGCGGCGCCGGCAACGTCAACTTCCGCTTCGACCACACGCGCCACGACGACGGACAAAAGCGCGTCTTCGGCAAGACCGGCAACTTCGACTGGCAGGACGCGGTCAGGCTCTGCCTCGAGCACCCCAAGCACGCCTCGTTCTTCGTTGAGAAGCTCTGGCACTACTTCGTGCCGACCGCGCCGGACGCCGGGACGCGGCGCTCCCTGGAGGCGCTCTACCGCAAAGACCTCCAGATCCTGCCCGTGCTCGAGGCGATCCTCCGCCACCCGGCGCTCCACACCGGCCCGCGGATGGTCAAGCCGCCCGCCGTCTACACCGCCGGCCTGCTGCGGGCGATCGGGCGCGGCGTTGACACCCATGCGTGGTCATGGCTCTCGAGCCAGTCCGGCCAGCGGCTCTTCATGCCTCCCAACGTCTCGGGCTGGGACGACGAGCGCTGGCTCGACACGGCGACCTTCCGCGGCCGCTGGGAAGTGGCGAACTACGCAAGCCGCCCGTATTCGCTGACCGAGAAGCAGGCTTCAGCGCTGCCGGCCGAGCCGCAGGCCCTCGTCGACGGAGCGGTGTCCTTCTGGGGCTCCCCCACCCTGCGCCAGGAGACCCGCGGTGCCCTGATCGACTTCGCGACGAAGGCGATGGGCGACGCCGACGCACGCTGGAAGAAGACGAGCTACCGCTTCCTCGTCGTCAACGCCCTGCGGCAGTTGATCGCCGTCTCACCCGACCTCCAGACCTCGTAATGGCGCGCTGCTGCAACGACTTCTCGCGCACCGACCTCTTCCGCCGCGCGGCGGCCGAGGCCGGGCGCGGGCTGCCCGCGATCGAGGCGGGCATGCCGATGCCCGCCGGCACGGGGCTTGACCGGCGCAGCTTCATCGCGCGGAGCGCAGGCCTCGCGCTCGCCGTCTACGGCGGCGGCGCGCTGCTCCCCCGAGCGTTCGAGGAGGGGATCGCCGCCGCGACGGCGGCCGGGCCGCAGCGTGTGCTCGTCTCCGTCTTCCTCGACGGCGGCGCCGACTCGCTCTCGATGCTGTTTCCGACCGGCGACCCGCTCTACCGCCGCCTGCGGCCGCGGCTGGCGCTCCCCGCCTCAGCGGGCATCCCGTTCGGCGAGGACGACCGGCTGCGCTGGCACCCCTCGCTCGCCTCGCTTGCGACCCTGCACAAGGAGGCCAAGGTCACCGTCCTGCCGGGGGTCGGCTACACCGGCGCCGACCAGTCGCACTTCACCTCCCGGCACTACTGGGAGGTCGGCGCGACGAACGAGCAGCTGCGCACCGGCTGGCTCGGCCGCTACCTCGACCGCACGGGCGCGCCCGACAACCCGCTTCAGGGGCTCTCGCTCGAGTCTCGACTTCAGCCTGCGCTCGCGACCGCCCGCATGCCCGTCGCCTCGATCGACGGGCCCGACCGCTACAGCTTTTGGACGCGCAACGTCCGGGGCGACGTCGAGAAGCGCCTGCACGACGCGATCGGCTCGCTCGGAGCGCTGCCGACCGGCGGCGACGCCGCGCTCGGTCAGGCGACCGCCGCGGCCCGCCAAGCCGCCCAGCTCCGCCAGCAGCTGCTCCCGTTCGTCCCCAAGGAGGAGGACACGCCGGGCTACACGAGCCCCGTCACCTACCCGCAGGCCGAGGACGACGAGTTTCCGCGCCGACTCGCCGGGCTCGCCGCAATGCTCGCGGCAGGCCTGCCGGTCCGGGTCGTCGCGCTGACGGCGCCGGGGATGTACGACACCCACGACGACCAGCCGGGCGAGCTCGCGAACGGCCTCAAGCTCACCGCCGACAGCCTGCTCGCCTTCCAGCGCGACCTCGAGGTGCGCGGGCTCGACGACCGCGTGCTCGTCCACGTCTGGTCGGAGTTCGGCCGCCGCGCGGAGGAGAACGGCTCAAATGGAACCGATCACGGTGCCGCCGGAACCGGATTCCTGATCGGCAGTCAGGTTCGCGGCAGGATGATCGGCGAGTTCCCGGGGCTGGCGAAACTCGATGACGACGGCAACCTACGCGCGACGTCCGACTATCGCGGCCTTTACTCGGCGCTCCTCGAGGACTGGCTCCGCGTCGACGCAGAGGCGGTCATCCCCGGAGCGAAGGGCTTCGCCCGGCCCGCTATCCTGCGGTGATCGCGCTTGGGCTCACCGTCCTCGCGCTCGCTGCCCCGGCACCCGCGCGACTTCAGGTCGGCGCAGACGAGTTCCGTTTCACGCTCTCGCGCCAGACGATCAAGGCTGGCCCCGCTCTGATCGAGCTCGTCGACTACGGCGAGGACGAGCACGATCTTCGGCTCCGGCGGATCGGCGGGACGCGCACCTACACCCTCCTGAGCGTTCAGCCGGGCGGTCGCTCCGAGCTCGAAACGAGGCTCGCGCCCGGGCATTTCC
>JBKJSM010000073.1:0-55204 GCA_046594445.1 Gaiellaceae bacterium
GCCAGTCGCGGCCGGCGCCGGCGATCAGGAAGCGCTCGTGGGCCGAGACCGGATAGGGCTCCGCGGCGAGCGCGGCGGCGACGGCGTCCGGAAGCCACGACACGTCCTCGCCGCGCAGTGCTGCGAGCGTCGCGACGGCGCACGTGTACGACGCCGTGTGGCAGTAGCTCTCCTCGACCGCAGGTGTCGCGACCACCACCTCGTCGCACAGGCTCGCAAGGTCACTCTCCCGCTTTCCCGTCACGAGCCACTTCGCGCCAGGGAAGCTCCGCGCCGCCTCGATCGTCAGCGGCGTCGGACCTTCGTGGCTGACGAGCACGAGCACGTCGGCCTCCGGCGGGTCGAGCAGGAACTCGAGCGCGTCGTGCCCGTTGCCGGATGTCTGGGCCGCATGAAAGGAGGTACCGCAGCCCACAACGGCCATACGCCCTTCCGGCAGGCGCCGGTCGACGGGAACGCGGGCGAGCCAGTCCGGCTGCGCAGCGACCGCCGCCCTCATCTTCTCCCCGGCCACTAGATGGCTGGTCGGTGGTTGGCGTGCTCGCGGGAGCGATCCAGACCAAGCCGGGGGCCGCACTCGGCCGCGGCCAAGGCTGGCTGCCTTGGCAAGGCCGAGAGTGGTTCCCGGCGCCGTGTCTGGATCGTCATCCGGGAGTGCGCCAATTGCCGACCATCCATCTCACCCTCTATACCATGCCGCCCCGTGGCGGTCTTCGAGCAGTTCGCGCTGGACAACGGGCTTCGCGTCCTGACCGCACCGATGCCGCACGCGCAGTCGGTCTCGTGCGTCGTGATGCTCGCCGCAGGGTCGCGCTACGAGACCGCCGAGACGAACGGGATCGCGCACTTCGCCGAGCACATGTTCTTCAAGGGCACCGAGCGGCGGCCGACCGCTCGGGACATCGCCGGCGAGATCGACTCGATCGGCGGCGAGTTCAACGCCTTCACCGGCAAGGAGTACACGGGCTACTACGTCCGCTGCGCGGCCGAGACCCGCGACACGGCGCTCGACGTCCTCGTCGACATGCTGCGCAACTCCCGCTTCGACGCGGAGGAGATCGAGCGCGAGAAGGGCGTGATCATCGAGGAGATGAACATGTACTTCGACACACCGCGCGACTTCATCGGCGGCGTCTACGAGTCGCTCCTCTACGGCGACCAGCCGCTCGGCTGGGACATCATCGGCCGCAAGGAAACTGTTCGCGGGGCGACCCAGGAGACGTTCGCCGAGTACACGGACAAGTGGTACCGGCCCAACCGCATGGTCGTCGGCATGGGCGGTCAGATCGGCGCCGGCCTGAAGGAGCGGCTCGAGGGTTTGCTCGGCGACATGGAGCCGCGCGAGACCGGCTCGCCGAAGCCCGTAAGCCCGAACGGCGCCGGGCGCGTCAAGGTGCACACGAAGGCCTCCGACCAGGCGCACATCGTCCTCGGCGTCCGCAGCCGGCCGCTGATCGACCCTGACCGCTACGTGCTTCAGATCCTCGCGACCGTGCTCGGCGGGGGGATGTCCTCACGCCTGTTCACCGAGGTGCGCGAGCGGCGCGGGCTCGCGTACTACGTCTTCGGCACGAACCACGCCTATACCGATGCGGGCTCCCTCTACGCGCAGTCCGGCGTCGACATCAAGCGCATCGACGAGGCCGTGACGACGATCGTCGAGCAGTTCCGGCTGCTCGCGGACGAGGCCGTGCCCGCCGACGAGCTCGAGAAGGCGCGCAACTTCGCCAAGGGCCGCTTCGTGCTCCAGCTCGAGAGCCCGCACGGGACGATCATGTTCGGGCTGCGCCGCGCCGTGCTCGAGGGCCACGCCGAGGAGCCGAAGGCCGTGCTCGACGCGATCGACGCCGTCACCGCCGAGGACGTGCAGCGTGTCGCCCGGGAGATCGTCGACGACGGCTTCCACCTGGCCGTGATCGGCCCGTTCGACGATCCGTCGCGGTTCGAAGCGCTCTTGGCCTAGCGCCCGGTCGTGGAGAAGTGCTGGTAGTCGCCGAAGGAGGCGCCCCACTTCCAGCCGACCGACGCGAACGCCCGCGCCAGCACGCCTCCCTGCACGGCCATCCCCTTGCGGTAGCGGCTGCGGTCGAGGAACGCGCGGCCGGCGGCAGGCGAGACGTATGTCCCACGCACGTAGGGATTCTCGACCGGGTTGACGTCGATCGCCTCCCCGTAGGCGTGCATCGACCAGCGTGACGTGCCCCCGACGAAGCGGCAGTTGAAAGCCGACGTGTTGTCCGCGGCCATCGACGCGTCGTCGCTGCCGCGGTAGGCGGAGACGGGCTGCAGCCGCCGGATCGGGAAGCGGGCCACCCAGAGCCGGCGGAAGATGGCAACCACATCGTCGGAGACGCTGAGCGCGACGACGACTCTCCCGACCTGCGGCCGAACGGCGAAATCCCAGTAGGAGACCTCGATCGTGCGGAGCTCCCGCGGCCCGACCGGACAACCAGCGCGATAGGAATGGCGCAGGTCGTCCCAGCGGACGGGCTTCACTTCAGCGTGGAAATCCGGAGCGGGTGCGGGGGCGGCCGAGGCGCCGCCGGCGAGGGCCGCAGCGAGCAGAAGCGCGGCGATTCGCATCGATCCAGCGTACTCTGGAATCCGTGCTGGCTCTGACCTTGCTCGTGGCTGCGACGACCGCGGCGTGCCCGCAGAATCTGGCGAACGGCCTGGAGACGCCGGCCACCGCACGACAGCTGATCACGGTCGAGGCGAAGGTCGCGCGCACGACCTACGCGACCCTGAGGACCTGGAAGCGCTCAAGCGGCTGCTGGGTCGCCGTCGCCGGCCCCTACCCGGCGCGCCTCGGCAAGAACGGCCTCTCGTCGAACCGGCGCGAGGGTGACGGCACGACGCCGACCGGGACGTATCCGATCGGAAAGACGATGTACGGGAACGATGCGAACCCGGGCGTCAAGTTCCAGTATCGCCGGCTGCGCTGCGGCGACTGGTGGGACGAAGATCCGTCCTCCCCCACCTACAACTCCTTCCAGCACGTCGCGTGCGGGAAGAAGCCGCCGTTCGGGGGCGCGAGCGAGGGCATGTGGCAACAGCCACGGCCCTATCCGTTCCTGGCGGTATTCGAGTACAACACGCGCCCCGCCGTTGCGGGCAAGGGCTCCGGGATGTTTCTGCACGCGCAGACGGGCGGGCCGACGATCGGCTGCGTCAGCCTGCGGAAGGATCAGCTGCGCGCCGTCCTGCGCTGGCTGCAACCGGGTGACGCGCCCGTAATCGCGATCGGGACGAGCAAGCAGCTTCAGAGATGACGAAGCAACGCCCGACCTATCCGATGTGTATCTCCGTTCTTGGGCCGCGGGCGGCCCCTTTAGGGATCTTCGCGCGCTGAGTATCCGCGTCCGCGGATGCTCAGCTTGCGCAAACCAGTTAAGTGCAATTGAAGAGGTCGATGCCGAGCTGCCGGTGGTCGGTCATGCGCGTGTTCTATCGCAGTCGGGCGGCGTCGAGCACGTCGCGGCCGAGCCGCGTCGCCTCGGCGTACGAGACGCCGGGCCGGTAGAGCTCGACGACGACCACCGTCGCGCGGCCGCCGCGATAGACGATCGCCGCGGTCGTGCGCGTGTCCGAGAGCCAGCCGTTCTTCTCGGCGACGGCCGAGCCTCCCAGCCAGGGACGGAGCAACCCCGCGTTCTCGCCCACCGGCTGCGCCGAGGCGAGCACACGCAGCCCGACGACGGCCTGCCGCCGCGTCAGGCCGAGGAGGCGCAGCGTCCGGGTGTCGCCGTGCGCGCCCGCATGCACGCGGTGGAGCGCGCGGCCGAGGTCGCGCGCTGTCGTCACGCGCGTGTGCGGGCCGGGCGGGACATACGACGTCGTCGCCCGATAAGGGCCGGGGTACGTGCTGGACGTCATGCCGAGGCGCCGGAGGCCGTCGGCGAGCGCGCCGTAGCCGAGCTCGCCCGCGATCCGGTTGGCGGCGAGGTTCGACGACCAGAAGCCGATCTGGCGCACGTCGTACCACCAGCGGCTGCGCTCGGGCTGAGGCGACCGGCGAAGCGCGGCCGCCAGCGCGCCGAGCTTGACCGTGGACGCGGCGGCGAAGCGCACGTCCGCCTGGTAGCCGGCGTAACGCCCCGTCGTGAGGTCGTGCACCCAGATCCCGGCGGCGCCGTTCGCGCGCGCGGCGGCGGCGGCGAGACGCCGGGCGAGCGTCGGGTCCGGCCGCCGCGGGCCGACCCCGGCGCCCCTCCCGGGAAGCGGTGCGAGCGACGCGGCGCTGCGGAACCCCTCTCCGCGGTCGAGCTCCTCGGCGCGTCCCACTTGAGCGCGGCCACGGGCCAGTAGGTCGGTACGGAGTGCCCGCCTCGCCCTGCTCGCTCGTCCGGCGGCGAGCACCGCCTCGACGAGGTTCCGGCCCGCGTCGTAGCGCCCCTGCGCGCCGTCCGGGGTGTTGGAGTAGTCCGCCTCAACCGCCGGGAGGTAACGCTCCTTCGCCGCCAGCAGCTCGCGGTCGCCCGCGCCCGCGGAGGCGGGAAGGAGGAGCGCGAGGAGGAGCGCGAGTTGCCGCATGGTCAACTTGTACCGTCCGCACGATGGCGCTGTTGACCCTCCGAGAGCTGAACCGTGCGACGCTGGCGCGGCAGCTTTTGCTGGAGCGCGTGCCGCTGGACGTGCCCGTCGCCGTCCACCGGCTCGGCGCGCTCCAGGCGCAGAGGCCGCGGGCGCCCTACGTCGCGCTCGCGGCGCGGCTGGAGGGGTTCGAGCGAGAGGACCTCAGCCGCGCTCTACACGATCGCACGGTCGTCCGAGCGACGCTGATGCGGGAAACGCTCCACCTCGTCACGGCGGCGGACTACCCACACGACGCGGTCGCAATGGCCCCCTACTTCCGCACCCTCCGTGCCCAGCACCTTCCGGGCGGCGTGACGATCGAGCGCGTGGTCGAGCTGGCCGGCCACGCGGCCGCGGCGCTCGCGGAGCCGCTCGAGGCGACGGCGCTGCGTCCGATCCTGGCCCAGCTGGAGCAGGAGATGGCCGACGACAGGGTCTGGCGACGCGTGCGCACAAACGCCCAAATCCTGCACGTGCCCGGCGACGAGGTGCATGCGTTCGGCCCACGGAACCGCTTCGTCGCTGCCGCCGCGTGGTTGGGGACGCTCGAAGCGGAGGAGGCAGACGGGCTGACACGACTTGTGCGCCGCTACCTGGCCGCGTTCGGGCCTGCCGGCCGCGCCGACGTGGCCGCGTTCACCGGCCTTGCCGTCTCCACCCTCGCTCCTGCACTCGAAGCGCTCGAGCCCGAGCTGGAGCGGTTCACCGACGAGCGCGGCCGCGAGCTCTACGACCTTCGCGAAGCCCCCCGCCCGCCGGCGGACACTCCCGCCCCGCTGCGTCTCCTCGGCGAGTGGGACAACCTCCTGCTCGCCCACGCCGACCGGACGCGGATCTTTGACGACGCGACTCGCCGCCGCGTGATCCGCAAGAACGGCGACGTGCTGCCGACGATCTTGATCGACGGAGTTGTCGCGGGCACGTGGTGGTGGCGGCGGAAAAAGGACGTCGCGACGCTCGCGGCGCTGCCGTTCTTGCAGCTGACGAAGGCTCAGCGCGGAGAGCTGGAGGCGGAGGCGGAGACCGCGCTGCGCGTGCTCGAGCCTGCATCGGCACGGGTCGATGTCGAGTACGTACCCTGAATCGATGGCCGCGATCGAAGCAGTAGGGCTCATCAAGATCTACAAATCACGCAAGAGCGAGGTGCGCGCCCTCGACGGCGTCGACCTCGAGGTGGGCGAAGGCACTGTGCTCGGCCTCCTCGGCCCGAACGGCGCAGGCAAAACGACGACCGTCCGCATCCTCGCCACGCTGCTCAAGCCGAACGCCGGCAGCGCGCGCGTCGCCGGCTTCGACGTGCTGCGCGAGCCACAGTCGGTGCGTAAGGCGATCGGGCTCTCCGGCCAGTACGCAGCCGTCGACGAGAACCTGACCGGGCGCGAGAACCTCTGGATGTTCGGTCGCCTTTACCACCTCTCGAGCGGCGAGGCACGCACGCGCGCCGCCGAGCTGCTGGAGCGCTTCCAGCTCAACGAAGCCGCTGACCGCGTCGCGAAGACATATTCAGGCGGGATGCGGCGACGGCTCGACCTGGCGAGCGCCTTGATCGGCCGCCCACGCCTGCTCTTCCTCGACGAGCCCACGACCGGGCTCGATCCTCGCAGCCGGCTCGGTATGTGGGACGTGATCCGGGCGCAGGTCAAGGAAGGCGCGACGCTGCTCCTGACGACCCAGTACCTGGAGGAGGCCGACGAGCTCGCGAGCCAGATCGCGGTTGTCGACCAGGGCAAGATCATCGCCCGTGGCACGGCCGACGAGCTCAAGTCGCAGGTCGGCGGCGAGCGCATCGAGGTGGTCGTGCACGACCCGGGGGACATGCCACGCTCGTCGCAGCTTCTCGCTCCAGACGGGACTGCGAAGGTCGAGGAGCACATGCGGCGGCTCACGATCGCTGCGGACGGCGGCGCGGCTCAGCTGGTCGACGTCGTGCGGCGCTTGGGGGAGGCCGCGATCAAGATCGACGACATCGCACTCAGGCGCCCAACCCTCGACGACGTGTTCCTGGCGCTCACCGGCCATGCGGCCGAGGAACTGCCCGTGGAGGAGGAGAGCGTCGCATGAACACACTCCCGGCAGCCATCGGCGACGGCCTGATCATGACGTGGCGGAACCTGAAGCGTGTGCCGCGGATTCCCGAGCTCGCGATCTTCGCGATCCTCCAGTCGATCATGTTCGTGCTCCTGTTCGCGTTCGTGTTCGGCGGCGCGATCCCGCTCCCGGGTGGTGGCTCCTACCGCGAGTTTCTGATGCCGGGCATCTACATCCAGACGCTCGGCTTCGCGTCGATCACGACCGCGATCGCGGTCACCGACGACATGGCGAAGGGCCTGATCGACCGCTTCCGGTCGCTCCCGATGGCGCGTTCGGCCGTGCTCTCCGGCCGCACGGTCTCTGACGTGATCTACAACGCGGGCATCCTCGTCGTCCTGATGCTCTCGGGGCTCGTCGTCGGCTGGCGCGTGCACACGAACGTCGGCGACTTCCTGCTGGCCGTCGCGTTGATGCTCTTCTTCACCTTCGCGATGGCCTGGATCGGCGTCCTCGTCGGCCTGCTCGTGCCATCGGTGGAGGTGGGCCAGCAACTCGGCTTCCTGATCGTCTTTCCGCTGACGTTCCTTTCGAACGCCTTCGTCCCCACCGAGACACTGCCGGGCTGGCTGCAGCCGATCGCCGAGTGGAACCCGTTCAGCGCACTGACGGCCGCGACACGTGAGCTCTTCGGGAACCCGAACCCGTTCCCGTCCGGCTTCCCCGGCGACCATCCGTTCCTGCTCTCGATTCTCTGGACGACCGCACTGCTGGCGGTCTTCGCGCCGCTCGCGGTGCGGAGGTACCGGTCGATCGACCGCTGAGCGAGGTGGTGGGGGACGCGCGGACGGTCGTCCGCGCGTCCCCCGGACCGTCTAGCGGGTGAACGTCCGGCGAGCCGGCAGGCTCGTCAGGCCGGAGGTGTCCCGCGCACGCAGCGTGATCGTGTACTTGCCCGGGCCGCGGAAGCGAACCGCCGGGAGCCACTTGCGCGTGTAGACACCGCACGGACGCGGCGGCGCGAGCGTCGTGAAGCGACGCGTGAACGACGCGACGTTCGGCCGCGAGTCGGTTGCGAGGACGGTCAGGTTCTTCGCAACGTCGTCGCAGATCCGGAACCGCGCGTAGACCGTGGCGCCGGTGAAGCGGATCGAGACGATCGCGATCGTCGGCCGCTTGTTCGTGATCGTCGCGGTCGGCGCGACCACTGCGGTGAGCGCGGAGCTGGCAGTCGCGCTGCCCTTGGCGTTACGGGCCGTGACCAGAACCCGGAGCCGAAAGCCGAGGTCGGCGATGCGCACTCCATAGGTCTTCCCGGTCGCCCCGACAACATTGACGCACAACGCCACGTCGGCGTCGCACCGCTGCCACTGGTAGGCGTAGGTCGGGTTCGACGTCCAGCTCCCCTCCTGAGCCGTCAGCTCCTGGCCGACCTTGGGCGTGCCCGAGATTGTGGGAGCCTCGGTGTTCTTCGGCCCATCGCCGGTCGACGTCGCGGGCGTGATGATGGCGGTCTGCGCGGACTCCGCAGACGCGGAGCCGTCGGCGTTCGTCGCGGTGACACGCACGCGCATCGTCCGGCCCGCGTCGGCGCCGACGAGCGTGTACGTCTTCTGCGTCCCGTTCGCGCCGTTCGTGCACCCGTTCCCACCCGGGTTGCAGCGCAGCCACTGGTACGCGAACGAGGTCGGGTTGTTGCTCCACGTGCCGGTGCTGGCGGTCAGGGTCTGCCCCACCTGAGGCGTGCCCGAGATCGTCGGCGGCGCCGTGTTCACCGGTGCGGCCGCGATCGCCGCCGAAGCGACCGCCGTCGCAACGAGCGAGACGAGCGCGACGAGCAGTGCCGTCAGTGTCCTTCCGTGCTTGAGCTTCTTCATCTCATCCTCCCAGTCACGATTCCCGATTCCCGCTGAGGAGCAGCGCAAAACGGTTCCGAATGGGTAGATGCGTGGCCGGGCGAGTCTTGCGCGCTCGCGAAAAACGCTTACAAATCGCCGTCGCGCGGGTCTTCGAACTCGGCGAGAACGCCGGCAGCGCCGTCCTTCTCCACGATCAGATACAGCGGCTTCGTGTCGACGACCAGCTCGACCTCCACGTTCTGATGCCCCGGCGTGACGAAGAACCGGGCGCCGTCGCCGCGCACGTGCTCGTACTCGCCCAGCGTCATCATCACGCGCTCGACGCAGGTGGACGAGGAGCACTCGCAAATGAACTGGTAGCCCTCGGTGCCGCCGAGCTCGATCGCCTTCTGCTCGATCGCCTCGTTGACGCTCCGGAAGAGCACCTCGTTCTGCGCCAGGCGCTCCTCGCGGGCTTCGCCCAGCGTCGTGCCGGTGTCGATCACTGTCGCCACAGCGGGCGAGCGATAGCCGGCCGCAGCCGTGTCAGCTCCGCGAGCGGATCGAGGGCGAGCTGGAAGCCCTGCCAGTCACGGCGCCGGTAGGTCGCGGACGGTCGCGGCATAGGCAATTCCCGATCTTGCTCGCGCGGTAGAACTTGCACGTAGACCTCTCTAGTCGATATCGCGCAGTTTACTTGCACTAGAGCAACGTTTCATTACAGAGAAGCGATACGGGCGGTTACGGTCTCGAGGTGAGCGAGGCGGAGAACCTGTTCGGCGAGGAGCACGTCCGGCGCTACCGGGAGACCGACGGCGAGGTCGGCCACGACTGGCGGCGGGGATCGAAGATCCTGCTGCTGACGACGATGGGCCGGAAGAGCGGCGAGCCCCGCACGACGCCCTTGATCTACGAGGAGGACGAGGACGATTATGTGATCGTGGCGTCGAAGGGTGGCGCGCCGGACAACCCCGACTGGTACCGGAACCTCGTCGAGGAGCCGCAGGTCGAGCTGCAGGTGAAGGACGATGTCTTCCCGGCGCGCGCCCGAACCGCGACCGGTGAGGGGCGCGAGCGGCTCTGGCAGCTGATGACGCAGCAGTGGCCGGACTACGACGAGTACCAGAAGCAGACCGACCGGGAGATCCCGGTGGTCGTGCTCGAGCGTGCAGGCTCCGCGGGCTAGTCGTCCGAGGCGTCGGTGGAGGCGCGCTCGGCGATCTCGCTGACGACGGTCGGATCGGCGAGCGTCGTCGTGTCGCCGAGCGGCCGGTGCTCGGCCACGTCGCGCAAGAGCCGGCGCATGATCTTCCCCGAGCGCGTCTTCGGCAGCTCGGGCGTGAAGACGATGTTCGCCGGCTTTGCGATCGGGCCGATCTTCGCGGCGACGTGGTTGCGCAGCTCCTCGAGCATCTCGAGCGAGCCCCCGTCGCTGCCCTTCAAGGTCACGTAGGCGACGATCGCCTGGCCGGTGAGAGCGTCGTTGCGCCCGCAGACGGCCGCCTCCGCGACCCTCGGGTGGTCGACGAGCGCCGACTCGACCTCGATCGTCGAGATCCGGTGGCCGGAGACGTTCATCACGTCGTCGACCCGTCCGAGCAGCCAGAAGTCGCCGTCCTCGTCGATCCGCGCGCCGTCGCCGGCGAAGTAGACGCCCGGGTACTTCGACCAGTACGTCTCCCGGAAGCGCGCGTCGTCGCCGTAGATCCCGCGCGTCATCGCCGGCCACGGCTTCTTCAGCACGAGGTAGCCGCCCCCGCCCGGGCCGACCTCCTCGCCCGCCTCGTTGTAGATCGCCGCTTCGACGCCGGGGAACGGCTTCGTCGCGGAGCCGGGCTTCGTCGTCGTAACTCCCGGAAGCGGCGTGATCATCACCATCCCGGTCTCCGTCTGCCACCACGTGTCGACGACCGGGCAGCGGTCGCCGCCCACGTGCTCGCGGTACCACATCCACGCCTCGGGATTGATCGGCTCACCGACCGACCCCAGCAGCCGCAGACTCGACAGATCGTGCTTCTGCGCGTGTTCCGGACCCCACTTCATGTGCGCGCGGATCGCGGTCGGCGCGGTGTAGAGGGTCGTGACGCCGTAGCGCTCGACGATCTCCCACCAGCGCTCCTTGTCGGGGAAGTCCGGCGTGCCCTCATAGAGGACGGACGTCGTCGCGTTCGCAAGCGGCCCGTAGACGATGTAGCTGTGCCCGGTGATCCAGCCGATGTCGGCCGCGCACCAGTAGACGTCGCGCTCCGGCTTCAGGTCGAAGATGTAGCGGTGGGTCGAGGCGACCCCGACCAGATAGCCGCCGGTCGTGTGCGCGATCCCCTTGGGCTTCGCGGTCGTGCCGGACGTGTACATCAGGAAGAGGAGGTCCTCGGAGTCCATCGCCTCGGGGGGACAGGTTTCGGGATCGGCGGAGACGTCGAAGTCGTGCAGCCAGTGGTCGCGCCCCTCCTGCATGGGGACAGTGCCTCCTGAACTGCTGTCGTTGCCCGTCCGGCGCACGACGAGGGCTTTTCGGATCCCGGGGGCGTCGGCCATCGCCGCGTCCGCGGTGCGCTTCAGCGGCACCGTCGTGCCGCGGCGCCACGCCTCGTCCTGGGTGATCAGCACCTCGCAGGCCATGTCGTTCGAGCGGTCGGAGAGCGAGTCGGCGCTGAAGCCGCCGAAGACGACGGTGTGCGGGGCGCCGAGCCGCGTGCAGGCGAGCATCGCAACGGGCAGCTCCGGGACCATCCCCATGTAGATCGCGACCTTCGTTCCCTTGCCGACGCCGAGCTCTTTGAGCGCGTTCGCGAAGCGGACGACCTCGGACAGGAGATCGGCGTAGGTGATCGTCCGGCGGTCGCCTTCCGGCTCCCCCTCCCAGTAGTAGGCGACGCGGTCGCCGAGACCGGCGGCGACGTGGCGGTCGACGCAGTTGTGCGCCACGTTCAGCTTGCCGCCGAGATACCACTTCGCGTACGGCAGCTCCCACTCGTAGAGGTGGCCGAAGGGCTCGAGCCAGGAAACGCGCTCGCGGCCCTCCGTCTCCCAGAACTCGTCGAACCCGCGCTCGTAGATGTCCGCCTTCGCGATCGCGTCCGCCGCAAACTCGTCAGGCGGCGGATACCGCCGCTCCTCGACAAAGATAGTCTCGATCGTCTGGTCGCTCACAGCTCGAAGTCGTAGGGGAACTCGGTCAGGAGCTCCGCGCCGCCGTCGGTGACGAGCACCAGGTCCTCGAGCCGGACGCCGCCGTAGCCCTTCCGGTAGAGGCCGGGCTCGAGCGCGATCACGTCGCCTGCGACGAGCGGCTCGCTCTCCTGCCTGCCGAGCCCGGGCCGCTCGTGCACCTCGAGTCCGACGCCGTGGCCGGTCGCATGGAAGTACCCGCTCTCGATCGACTCGCCGTCCGGCTTGTGCAGCTGGGTTTGGTACCCGTGCTCGTGGAAGAAGTCGCAGACCGTCCGGTGGATGTCGCTGCCGCGGACGCCCGGCTTCACCGCCGCGAGCGCCATGTCGAGCGCCTCCTTCGCGAGCCGGTGGTACTCGCGCAGCTCCTCCGGCGCCGGACCGATCGAGAACGTCCGGGTGAAGTCCGAGTGGCAGGCCGACTCGCGGTCACGTGGATAGAGGTCGAAGAGCACCACGTCGCCGGATGCGATCGGGCCCGAGCCGCCGTCGTGCCCGACCGCGGTCTGCGGGCCGTGCGAGACGGTGAACTCGTCCGCCGCTGCGCCGTGCTCGGCGAACGCGCGCTCGACCTCGAGCTTGATCCGCTCGCACGTGAGCGGCTCGCCGCCGAGCGTGAGCACGCCGTTCGCCCGCTGCGCCGAGCGCAACATCTCCAGCCCGACGCTCATCCCCGCCTCGACCGCCCGGCTCGCGCGGCGGATCCCGGCGAGCTCGTGCGTGTTCTTGACGCGCCGTCGGTCGTCGAAGAAGCGCTGGTCGGCGATGACGTCGATTCCCTGCGCGCGCAGGTGATCCGCGTCGGCGAGCGGGAACGCGGCGGGGGTAACGGCGCTCTCGATCCCGAGCCGCCGGCACGAGCTCAGCGTCAGCTCCCGCTCGATCTCGTACGGATCGAGGCCCCGCTTGAGCAGCTCGTCCATACCGACGTCCTCGTAGGTGAGCACCTCGAGGTCGGTGCCGAGCTCCCGGATTCGGCCGGCCTCGAGCGAGCTGACGACGACCGACCTCCGGCCGCCGACCTCGGCGTACAGGAAGGGGTCGGGCGCCGAGAGCGGCACCTCGTGCCGGAGCTCCGGCGAGCGAACCGTGTCGGCGACGATGAGGACGTCCGGCATCGAGATGCGCACTCTAATCGCTAGGTTGCCGACGGTGAACGACGCTCTCGCCGACCTGAAGCAGCGGCTCGCCGAGATCCACGATCTCGAGCGAGCGCTCGGAGTCCTCGTCTGGGATCAGCGCACGATGATGCCTCCGAAGGGCGCCGCGGCACGAGCCGAGGTGTTCGGGACGCTCACGGAGGTCCTCCACGAACGCTCGGCGTCGGACGAGGTCGGTCGTCTCCTCGACAGGGCTTCTCCGCTCGCCGACGAGCTCGACTACGACTCCGACGAGGCCAGCCTGATCCGGCTCGCGCGCCGCGACTGGGAGAAGGCTCGGCGTGTCCCTCCCGAGCTCGCGGCCGAGTGGGCGCGCGAGGCCTCCCGGGCTCACACCGCGTGGCTCGAGGCCCGCGAGGCCAACGACTTCGCGGTGTTTCTGCCCGCGTTCCAGCGGGTGCACGACGTCGCCCTGCGCTGGGCCGAGTGCATGGAGCCGGGCGACTCGCCCTACGACGCGTTCCTCGACGAGTACGAGCCCGGGATGAAGACGGCGGCGGTGAAGGCCGTCTTCGACGTGCTCCGACCGGAGCTGACCGAGATCGTGCGCGGAGCGGGCGAGCCGGCGGACGACTCCTTCCTCACCGGCGACTTTCCCCCCGCAGAGGAAACCGCGTTCGCCGCCGAGATCCTGCGCGACTTCGGCTTCGAGGAAGGGGCGTACCGGCTCGACCCGACCGTCCACCCCTTCGCGATCACGTTCTCCCGCACCGACATCCGGATGACGATGCGCCACCTTCCCGGCCGCCTGCGCGGGCTGTGGGGCGCCATGCATGAGGCCGGTCACGGGCTCACCTACCAGGGCGCCGACCCCGCGCTCGAGCGGACGCCGCTCTACGGCAATCCGTCGCTCGGGATCGGCGAGTCGCAGAGCCGCACCTGGGAGAACCTCGTCGGCCGCTCGCTGCCGTTCTGGCGTGGCCGCTACCCGGAGCTGCAGCGGCGCTTCCCCCAGCTCGCGTCGGTCCCGCTGGAGGACTTCTACCGCGCGATCAACCGCGTCGCGCCGGGGCTGATCCGCGTCCAGTCGGACGAGGTGACCTACTCGCTGCACATCATTCTTCGCTTCGAGCTCGAGCAGGCGCTCGTCGACGGCACGCTCGCGCCCGCCGACCTCCCCGAGGCGTGGAGCGCGAAGATGCACGAGTTGCTCGGCGCCGACGTTCCCGACGACCTGAGCGGCGTGCTCCAGGACGTTCACTGGACGCGGGCGTCGTACGGCTACTTCCCCACCTACGCACTCGGCAACGTCCTCTCCGTGCAGATCTGGCGGGCGGTCGAGCAGGAGCTCCCGGATCTCGACGCGCAGCTCGAGGCCGGTGAGTTCGGGCCTCTCTACGAGTCGCTGCGGCAGCGGCTGTACCGCCACGGGCGCAAGTTCACGCCCATGGAGACGCTCGAGCGGGCGATCGGCGCCGACGCGATCGACCCGCAGCCCTATCTCGAGTACCTGCGCGGCAAGGTGCAAAGTCTCCGCGCATAGACTCCGAAACTGAGATGGAGGACGTCTTTCTGCGCTCGCAGGCGCTCGTCGACAGCTACTCCGCGCTCGTGCGCTCGGAGCTCCCCGAGGGCGCGGAGATCTTCGACGCGCACGTCCATCTCGGAACCGACATCGATGGGATGGTCGGCGAATTCGACGAGCTCGTCGCGGGCCAGCAGCGATACGGGATCTCGGGCGCGTTCATGTTCTGCCTCGACGAGCCCGACCGGCACCCGGCCTTCAGCGCCGCGAACGATCGGACGCTCGCCCAGGCCGAGCGCTCGAATGGGCGCTTCGTGCCGTTCGCACGGCTGGACATCACCGAGGATCCGATCGCCGAAGCGACCCGCTGCCTCGACGCGGGCGCGCGTGGAATCAAGCTGCACCCGCGGGCCCAGAAGTTCCACCTGAACGACGAGCGGCTCGCGCCCGTGTTCGCGCTCGCGGCCGAGCGCGGCGTTCCGATCCTGATTCACGGCGGCCGCGGGCTGCCCCCGATCGCCGACGAGCTGGCGGACCTCGTCGAGCGCTACGACACCCAGCTGATCATCGCCCACTGCGGCATCGCCGACCTGGCCGCGCTCGCTGGCCGCTTCTCCGGCCGCCCGGGCGTCTTCTTCGACACGTCGGTGTGGAGCGCGCTCGACATCCTCGACCTCTTTCGCCTCGTTGCGCCCGAGCAGGTGCTCTACGCCTCCGACTATCCGTACGGGCAGCAGCCGGGCTCGCTCCTGCTGGCGCTGCGCACGGCGGCGATGGCGGGTCTCGACGACACGCAGCTGCGCGCGATGCTCGCGGGCAGCGCGCGGCGGATCCAGAACGGCGACGAGCCGCTGCCGCTCTCGCCGCCGCAGGGGCCGGAGTCGATCTCACAGCCGCTGACGTTCGCGCGCATCCACGCGTACCTCTCGATGGCGACACCGCTTCTCTGGACGCGACAGGCGGACACGATCGGCGTGCTCGGGCTGGCGCTGAACGCCTGCGACGAGCGCTCGAACGGGCGCCGCGAGCAGACCGAGCAGATCCGGGAGCTCCTGCTCGCCGCGCGCGACCTTTGGCTCGCCCTGCCGGACGTCGGCGAGGACGAGCAGCCGCGCGCCGGCCGAGCAGCGTTCCGGATGGTGCACCTGGCCAACATCCTCGCGGTCACGGCCGATGCCTGAGCTGAGAGTCAACGGACACGCCTACGCCTTCGAGGCGCAGGTGGGGCGGTCGCTCGCGGACGTCCTGCGCGAGGATCTCGGGCTGACGGGAACGAAGATCGCCTGCGGCGAGGGCCACTGCGGCGCATGCACCGTGCAGCTCGACGGCGTGCCGGTGCTCTCGTGCATCACCCTCGTCCACATGGTCGGAGCCCGCGACGTAACGACGATCGAAGGGCTCCGAGACCATCCGCTCGTCGACGCCTTCGTCCGCACCGACGCGCTCCAGTGCGGCTTCTGCACGCCCGGCCAGATCGTCTCCGCCGCCGCGCTGGTCGAGGCGAGCCCCGACCCGACGCGCGAGGAGATCCGGCATGGGATGGCGGGGAACCTCTGCCGCTGCGGCACCTACCCGCGAATCGAGGAGGCGATCACCACGTGGCGCGGCTAGTCAAGTCCGAGAAAGAGGTCGAGGGCCGCTACGAGGAGGTCTGGACGCTCGTCGAGGAGGACGCGCTCGACCAGTGGCCGGCCGGCGCGCTCGACGTCGTCGGCCGCGACGCGCCGCGCCTCGACGGTTACGAGAAGGCGCGCGGCGAGGCGCGCTACACCGCGGACGTGCAACTCCCGGGAATGCTGCACACGGCGCTGCTCCACAGCCCGCACGCGCGCGCGAAGGTGCGCCGGATCGACCTCACGGCCGCCGCGGCCGCTCCGGGAGTCCTGGCCGCGATCGGGCCGGGCGAGGTCGACACCGTCGGCGAGGAGGCCGACTACGAGGGCTACGTCGTCGGCGCGATCGCGGCGGAGACGCTCGACCAGGCCGAGGCCGCGCTCGCGCTCGTCGAGATCGAGTGGGAGGAGCTCGAGCCGCTCCTCGACGCGGAGCTGGCGGTCGAGCAAGGCTCGCTCGTGGACGAGACGCGCCGGTACGACCGCGGCGACTACGAGCGGGGCCTCGCGGAGGCCGAGGCGGTCGTCGAGGCCGACTACCGGACGCAAACGCTCAACCACAACTCTCTGGAGACGCACCAGTGCGTCTGTGAGTGGCGCGGCGACGGGATCGACGTCCACATCTCGACGCAATACATCTGGGGCATCCGGAACGGGCTGGCGGAGGCGCTCGGGCTGCCCGAGGACAAGGTTCGCGTCATCTGTGAATTCATGGGCGGCGGCTTCGGCTCGAAGACCGGGGTCGCTCCCTACCTCCTGCTGGCGGCCGAGCTCGCCCGCCGCACGCGCCGGCCCGTGCACTGCGCGCTGACGCGGCGCGCCGAGAACATGGTCTCGGGCAACCGCAATGCGACGATCCAGCGCGTCACGGCAGCAGCCCGCGCCGACGGCACTCTGACCGCGCTCGGCGGCGAGTACACGTGCTCGCTCGGCTGGGGCGGCTGGCTACCTCCCACCTCGGGCCCGCTCCAACTCCTCTACGCCTGCGACAACGTCCGCACGGTCGAGCACGGCGCGAAGTTGAACCTGCCGCCGATGGCCGCGTTCCGCGCGCCCGGCTTCGTCGAAGGCACGTGGTCGCTCGAGTGCGTGCTCGACAAGCTCGCCGCCCAGCTCGGGATCGACCCGCTCGAGCTGCGGAAGCTCAACTACGCCCACGCCGACGCGATGGACGGCCGGCCGTACTCCTCGAAGAACCTGATGGAGTGCTACCGGCGCGCCGAGCCGCACTGGGAGCGCCGGCACGAGGTGCGCGCTCGTTCCGACGAGGTGTGGAAGCGCGGGATGGGGATGGCAAGCCAGGTCTGGTACGGCGGCGGCGGGCCGCCCAGCTACGCCTGGGTCCGCCTCGGCTCGGATGGCCGCGCCAACGTCGTCACCGCGATGCAGGACATCGGCACCGGCACTCGCACGGCGATGGCGATGATCGCGGCGGAAGAGCTCGGCCTGACGATCGATCGGGTCGAGGTCCAGGTCGGCGACTCGGCGCGCGGGCCGTTCGCGTCGATTTCGGGCGGCTCGTCCACGCTCCCGTCGATGGGGCCGGCCGTGCGCTCTGCCGCAGCCGACGCGGCCCGCCAGGTGATCGAGCTCGCGGCGCAGCGCTTCGAGCGCGAAGAGCGCCTGTTCTCGCTCAAGGGCGGGCAGATCGTCTCCTCCGACGGCGGCTCCTGGCCGTTGGAGGAGGTCACCGGCCTGCTCGACGACGGTCAGATCCTCGGCAAGGGTGCACGTGGCCCGAACCCGACGGGCATGAGAGTGCTGACGTTCGGGATCCAGCTCGCCGAGGTGGCGGTCGACGCCGGCACGGGCGAGGTGGTCGTCGAGCGCGTGGTCGCGATCCACGACGTCGGCCGCGTGATCAACCCCCTCGGCGCTCGCAGCCAGATCGAGGGCGGGATCATCCAGGCGCTCGGCCACACGTTCTCGGAGGTGCGGCTCGACGACCCGCGCACCGGCACGATCCTCACCCGCACCCTCGACTCGTACAAGGTGCCGACGATCGCCGACGTGCCGGAGATCGTCTGCGACCTCGTGGACGTGCCGGACTCACATTTGACGAATCTGGGCTCGAAGGGGCTCGGCGAGCCGCCGATCGTGCCAACGGCGGCGGCGATCGCGAACGCGATCCGCGACGCGACGGGCGCCGACGTCACGTCGCTGCCGATCACGCGCGAGGAGATCCTGCGCGCGCTGCGCGACGTGAAGAAAGGGGCACCCGTTGCAGCTGGAACGGCCTAGCTCGGCAACCGAGGCGGTCGCAGCGCTCGGCGCCGGTGGCGTCGCGCTGGCGGGCGGCACCGAGCTCGTCCCGCTCCTGCGCGAGGGCCTGGTCACGGCCGAACGACTCGTCGACGTGGCGGACGCAGTCCCACGCGGAGTCTCGGGAACCACGATTGGAGCCGGAACGACGCTCGCCGAGCTCGAGGCCGACGCGCAGATCCCGGCCGCGCTCCGTGAGGCCTGCCGTCTCGCCGCCTCGCCGCAGCTGCGCAACATGGGCACGATCGGCGGCAACCTGCTCCAGGCCACACGCTGTTGGTACTGGCGCCTCAAGTTCCCCTGCTACCTGCACGGCGGCGACCGCTGCCACGCGAAGGCGGGCCAGCACCGCGAGCACGCCTTCTTCGGGAACGAGCTCTGCGCCTCGGCGCATCCGTCCGATCCGGCCGCGGCACTGCTCGCGCTGGGCGCCCGGCTGCGCACAGACCGGCGCGAGCTCGGGATCGCCGAGCTCTACCGTCTCCCGACGGTCGACGATCGCGCCACGACGACGCTCGAGCCCGGCGAGCTGATCCTGGAGCTCGAGGTACCCGAGGCGGAGGCGAGCACGTATCTGAAGGCGATGGACCGCAAGCGCTGGGCGTTCGCCCTCGTCGGGGTCGCCGCGGCTCGCGTGGGCGGCGAGACGCGGGTCGCGCTCGCCGGTGCTGCCCCGATTCCCTGGCTGCTCGACTCGCCGGATGCACTCGACCGCGCCACGCCCCTGCCGGGGACCGAGTACAAGGTCGAGATCGCCCGCGCGCTGATTCCAAGAGCGCTCGCAACGCTCTAGCGCACGCGATACGATCCGCGGTCCTCATGCGGCTGCGGATCTTCTTTCTCCTGCTCGTAGCGTCCGTCTCGGGCACCGTCGTCGGCCTCGCCGACAGCGCCCGCGCGGGCAAGCCGCGCGCGCTCCTGGCGGCCCCGGCGCCGTTGCCGATGGACCTGCCTCCGCAGCCCTGCCCCGTCCCCGGATACCTGCGCGACGAGTTCCGTGCAGCCGCGAACGACACCGACCTCCCGCTTGCGATGATCGTCGCAGTCGCGAAGATCGAGTCCAACCTCGACACCGAAGCGCGATCGCCGGCCGGTGCGCACGGGCTGCTGCAAGTGCTTCCTTCGACCGCAGCCGAGTTCGAGCTCGACGCGTACCACCCCGGTGAGAACGTGCTCGCCGGCGCCCGCTACCTCCGGCAGATGCTCGACCGCTTCAAGTCGACCGAGCTCGCGCTGGCGGCGTACAACGCCGGCCCGACCGCAGTCGAGCGCAAGGGTGCGACGCCGAACGACGAGACGGTCGCGTACGTCGCGAACGTGACGACGCAGTGGCGTAAGCTCGTCGGGTGTACGTAGCACCGCGGCTCCCCCTGCTGATCGCGCTCGTCCTCGGCCTCGCTGCCTGCGGAGGCGGCGACGAAGAGCCCGAGGCCACTGCTGCCGCCACCACTGCGGCGCCTTCCGCGTCCGGTCCCTGCAAGACGGTCGAGCCGCCCGAACCCAAACCGGATGGAGGCGCGCAGCCGCCGGTCGGCGCCCTCGAGGACGCCAAGACCTACCACCTCGTCGTCGAGACCAACTGCGGCTCGTTCACGATCGAGCTCGACAAGAAGGCGGCGCCGAAGACCGCCGCCTCGCTCGTCTCGCTGGCCGAGAGCGGATTCTTCGACGGGACGACGTTCCATCGCGTCGTTCCCGGCTTCGTCATCCAGGGCGGCGACCCGACCGGCACCGGCGCGGGCGGGCCGGGCTACAAGACCGTGGACGTGCCGCCGCCGGGGGCGGCGTACACGGAGGGCGTCGTCGCGATGGCAAAAGCCGGAAACGAGGCGCCGGGCACAGCCGGCAGCCAGTTCTTCGTCGTCACCGGCGCCGACGCGGGCCTGCCGCCCGAGTATGCCGTCGTCGGCAAGGTCACGGAGGGGCTCCCAACCGTGCTCGCAATCGACGCGCTGGGCGTCGGGGACGGCCCGCCGTCGCAGCCGGTCGTGATCGAGAAGGTCACGGTCGACGCGCCCTGATCGGAGCGGTCGTCCTCGCCGCCGGCGCGGCGACCCGGTTCGGCGCGCCGAAGCAGCGTCTCCTCCTCCCCGCCGTGCTCGAGCGGCTCGGCGGTGTCGACCAGATCGTCGTCGTCGCCGGCGCGCACGTTCTCGAAGGGGCGGTTCACTGCCCCGACTGGGAACGCGGCCCGGGAGCGTCTCTCCGCTGCGGCCTCGCCGCCCTATCGCCGGAGGTCGACGCGGCCGTCGTCGTCCTCGCCGACGGGCCCGAGCTCGCCCCGGAGGCGATCGGGCGCGTGGTCGCGGCGTGGCGCGAGAGCGGCGCCCCGCTCGTCGCCGCAAGCTACTCGGGGGCGCGCGGGCATCCGTTGCTCCTCGACCGCTCGGCCTGGGGCGACGTGCCGGACGAGGGACTGCGCGGACGAGAGCCGCTGCTCGTCCCCTGCGACGACCTCGGCTCGCCGGGGGATGTGGACTACCGCGAAGATTTGCCGGAGAGGTTCAGGAAGATGCCCGCCGAACCGATGTAGTTGACATGGAGGTCGTCCGCCCGATCCCGCAGACGTTGGAGCTCGTCTCCGACCGAAGCCCGCTCGCCACCGCGCGGCTGCATCGCCGGCTGACCGTCGAGCAGGCGGCCAGACGCGCCGGCCTGACAGCCGACCAGGTCGAGTGGCTCGAGGAGGGACGCGTGTACCGGTTCCCCTCCGCAGACAATGCGATCGAGGCGACCCTGCTGCTCGCCTCGTCGCTCGAGATCGACCGGCGCGAGGCGCGCAAGCTCGCAGGGCTCTCCGTCCCTCCACGCCCGCTGGACGTGAATCCCGCCGCGCGCCTCGTCGGTGTCGCGGCGATCTCCGCCGCGCTTATGGCTCTCGTCGCATTCGTCCTGGTGCCGACAGTGGCAGGGAAGCCTGCGAGCGCGGTCGACCCGGTCGTCGCCCAGGCGGCGAACCTCCCGAAGCCGTGGAAGATCCAGGTCGAGGTCCTGAACGGCGCCGGCGACATCAACTGGACGCGCCAGGTCGCGAGCCGGATCCAGTCGCTCGCCTACACCGTCAAGACCGTCCGGCGCGCCGATCGCTTTGACTACCCGCAGAGCGCCGTCTACTACGCGCCGGGCGGCCGCATGATCGCCGTCCGCCTCGCCCGGCAACTGGGGATCGTCACGCGACCTCTCCCGGGCGGCGTCAAAGCCAACCGGCTGGTCGTGATCGTCGGACCGCAGCGCGGCCCCGGCTAGCGGCTACAGGCCTTCCGCGGTCGGCCCGCGAAGCTCGGCGAGCTTCGCCAAGAGGCCGGCGGGCATCCGCTCGGTCGCCGAAACACGGATGTAGCGCCGCAGGCGCTCCTCGAAGCGGTAGCGGCGGCGGCAGTAGTCGCAGGCGTCCAGGTGACCCTCGGCGATTGCGACCTCGGCCCCGGTCAGGTCGCGGTCGAGGTAGCCCTGGAGCAGCTCCTCGCACTTCTCGCAGTCGGCGTGGTGATCGGTCACGTGAGGCTGTCCTCCGCCAGTGTCTGCTTCAGGATACGGCGGCCGCGGTGCAGGCGCGACATCACGGTCCCGATCGGAACGTCGAGGATCTGCGCTGCGTCGGCGTAACTGAACTCGCCCAGGTCGACGAGCACGACGACGTCGCGGAAGTCGTGCGGCAGCCCCGCGAGCGCGTCGACGACGCCTCCCTGCGAGAGCCGCTCGACGACGCGCTCCTGGTCGAGCGCCTGCTCGCCCTCGGCCGCCGCCAGCTTGTTGGCGAGGAAGTAGTCGCTCTCTTCGAGCGGCTGGAGGTCGGGCGTACGCTGGATCTTCCGGCCGCGATCGGTGTTCAGGTTCGTGAGGATCCGCAGGAGCCAGGCGCGCATGTTGGTGCCGGGCGTGTACGACCGCCAGCTCCGAAAGGCCCGCGCATAGGTGTCCTGGACCAACTCTTCGGCCTCCTCTCGCGTTCCGACCATGCGGCGCGCGACCCGGTACACCTGGTCTGCCAGCTCCAGCGCTTCCTCCTCGAAGCGGACGCGGCCGCGAGCCTCGCCCGCGATCCGCCTGCCTGCCTCCGCTTCGGGCTCGGAATCGCCGGACTCGCTCACCCGGCCACCCTAACAACGTCGTACGCGCCTGAGAACGCCCGCGGCAAGCCCGCTATTCCCCTGTGGAGCGTCTAGACCGCCTCGACTTCGCGGAATCCACCGCGGGCGAGCGACGCCACGATCTGGTCGCGCGACGTCAGCTCGTCGTCCCAGGAGAGCGTTACCTGCCCCATCAGATTGGCGTTCGCGGCCTCGATCCCCTCATGCCCGCGCAGCGTCCCGGCGAGGCGACCGACGCACCGCTCGCAGCGAACACCGTTCACCTGGATCGTGGCGCTGACCATGGCCATCAGCCAGAGCTTAGCGAGAGCTCTGCGTCCGCCTGCTCGATCAGGAGTGGGTCGTGCGTGGCGCAGATCACGGTCGTGCCGTAGGTGCGCGCGACCTCGGCGAGGAGTGCGCCGAGCGCGAGCGAGCCGGCCGCGTCGAGGCGTGCAGTCGGCTCGTCGGCGACGATCACGAGCGGCCGCGCCGCAACGGCGCGAGCGATCGCCGCCCGGCCGCGCTGGCCCGCGGAGAGCTCTGCCACCGGACGCTCGGCGTGCTCCTCGAGCCCGACCGCCGCGAGCGCATCCGCGACCCGAGTGGACGCGTCGGCGGGAGACACGCCGCGCAGGGCGAGGCCGAGCTCGGCGTTCTCGCGCGCGCCGAGGAATGGGACGAGGCCGGCGGTCTGGCCGACGAAGGCGATCCGCCCGCGCCTGAGCTCCGCGCGACCCGCGCGGTCGAGCCCCGCAAGCGACATGCCCCCGACGATCACCTCGCCCGCATCGGGCACGTCGAGCCCGGCGAGCAGGTGCAGCAGCGTGGTCTTCCCCGAGCCGGACGGCCCGGTCACAGCCGTGAGCCTTCCCGCCGCAAAGGCCGCGTCGAGCCCGTCGATCGGGGTCACCGACCCGAACCGCTTCGTCAGCCCGCGCGCCTCGATCGCTTGTGTCCCAGGAACACAAGCTTCGTTCGGGATGGCTTGACCAGCGCGTTCGGACGGAGCTTGTGTTCCAGGAACACGAAGTCCGTCGGCGAGGGCGATTACGAGCTCGGCCCCCCGGAGGCGCGCCGTTGCGTGGCCCTCGATCCCGGCCGATCGGAGCAAATCCTCGGGCAGGCGCAGCCAGCCGCCGCGGCCGACGACGATGGCGCCGTCCCCGCCTCCCGGGACGCGCTCGTCGCTGATCCGCCCGTCGCGGACGTGAACGACGCGGTCCGCCTGCTCTGCCGAGGCGGGGTCGTGGCTGACGACGAGCGCCGTCCCTCCCTCGTCGCGCACGAGCGCAGCGATCAGCGCGAGCACCTCGCGCGCGGTCGCCGCGTCGAGCTCGCCCGTCGGCTCGTCGGCGATCAGGAGCGCCGGCCGGCAGGCGATCGCGGCGCAGAGGGCGACGCGCTGCTGCTCGCCGCCCGAAAGCTCGCGCGGATGCGCATCGCGCCGGCCGCCGAGCCCGACGCGCTCGAGCAGCTCGTCGGCGCGCGCCTCGCGAGCGCGGCGGCCCCCGCCCGCCAGCCCGAGCTGCACGCCGACGAGCTCGCGGGCGGTCAGCTCGCCGGCGAGCGAGCGCCAGTAGTGCTGGTCGGCGTAGCCGATCGAGCGGGAGCGGAAGCGTCCGGCCTGCCAGGGGCCCAGCGCGCCGACATCGGTTCCGCCGACCTCGACGGATCCCGCGGACGGCTTGTCGAACCCGGCAACGATCCGCAGCAGCGTCGACTTCCCCGAGCCGCTCGGCCCGAGGACGACGCAGAGCTCGCCGCGTTGCACGGACAGGCTGAGGCCCTGCAGCGCCGCGACGCCGCCCTGCCCAGAGGGGTAGACCCGGAAGAGGTCGCGTAGCTCCACGAGCGGCGTCATTCCGGAACCTCCGCGCGGCCGGGCGCGGGCGCCGAGAAAGCCCGCCGGGTGGCGAGAACGACGAGGGCTGCAGCAGCGAGGGCGTAGAGGGCTCCTGCGGCGAGCACGACAAGCACGTCCACCTCGAGCGTGAGCGGCGGCTCGGCCGCGGTCGCCCGGGCGGTCAGGCCGACGAGATCGGTGACGACAGCCGCCAGGGCGACGCCGGTCAACGCGCCGGCAACGATCCCCACGGCGGCGACCGTGAGCGCGCGCAGGCGCACGATCCGGCGCAGCAGCGCCGGCGACGCGCCCTGCGCCTCGAGATCGAACAGCTCGCCTCGCTCGTCGCGCAGGTCGCCGACCACCGTCAGCAGGATCCCGGCCAGTGCCAGCGCCAGCGCCACCGCCGCGGCCACGGCGAGCGCAAGCAGGGTGCCGTGTGCGATCGGGTCGCGGCGAGCGTCGGCTTCGAGCGCGTGGCGCGACTCGATCGCGAGCATGTTGAACGGCTTGGCGGCGAGCGCGCGGTCGACCTCGACGGCGCGCGCAGGATCGCGGAGCCGCAGCCACACCTCGTTCACGCGCGCCGCGCCCGGACGTTCGAGGTTGATCGCCGCCGCGAGCGCCGAGCCGTCGCCGACGACGGCCTGGCCGTCGACGCCCGGGAAGCGGCTGACGGTGTCGACGACCCGGACGATGAGCCGCTCCCCGGCGATCTGCAGCGGCAGTAATCCGCCTGCGCCCGCGGCCGCGGCGAGACGAGGCGTGGCGAACACCGGCACAGCCGCCGTCGGCTGCCGCGGCCGGATCCGCGTCGAGACCGCATTCGTGAGCGTGTAGTGGACGGTCGATCCCTGGATCCGGGCGCCCCCGATCCCGACCCAGTCGCCGATCCCCCGATGGAACTCCGGGAGCTCGATCGTGACCGACCCGGTCAACGCCGTGCCGGCGTCGGCGCCGCGCTCCAGCAGCCGCGTATCCGGCTCGATCGCTATCCCAGCGAGCCGCCCGCCGGTCGCCTCCGGCGGCAGGGGGTCGCCCAGCGGGACGCGCGTGAAGCGGCCCGTCGTCCCTTCGATCTCGGCGAAGAGCCGCACCGGATCGCCCTCGACACGCGCTTGCAGGCTGCTTGCGAGCCGAGGCCCGTTGCGCGCAGGTGTGGCCTCGATCTCCATCGCCAGTTCCTTGCGCGAGGAGGGGAGCTCGTCCTCGCGCCAGCCGTTCAGCTCCAGCAGGGATCCGGCCGAGACGCCGAGGAGGGTGATCCCGCTCTCGCCCTCGAGCCTGCCGACCCCGCCCGTCAGTCGCAGCACGGGCTCTGCCTCGACCCCGGGCAGCGCGCGGAACCGGTCGAGCGACGCCGCATCCTGGACTGGAATCAGCCGGCGCAGGTCCTCGCGGACGACGTAGTCGAGCGGGACGCGGTGTGCGGCCTGGTCGCGCTCGCCGCGCGCGAGCGTGGCGCGGTAGCTCTCGGCGAAGAGCGCCAGCCCGAAGCTGACGACGAGGAACGCGGTCGCGACGACGGCATAGCCGGGGTTGCGGGCGAGCGAGAGCGACGCGAGCCGCAGAGCAAGCGAGCGGCCCAGCCAGGGGCCTCGCGCGAGTCGCTCAACAGCACGCAACGCCGGCCGCAGCAGGCGCGCGACGGCTACGGCGGCCGCGAACGTGACGAGCGCCGGTAGCAGCAGCCTCAGGTCTCCCTCTCCACCTCCTCGAGCGAGCTCCAGCGCGACGAGGGCGACCGCCGCGAGCGCGGCCGCGTCGACGAGCCCGAAGCCGGAGCGCGCGGCGCGCGCAGCGACTGCGCCGACTAGGACTCCGGTCGCGGCGGCAGCGACGAGCAACGCCAGTCCGAGCCCTTCGGCGGAAAGGACGCTGCGGGCAAGAACGTCGCCAACGGGAGCGCCCGCCCGCTCGGCGACGAGCGCCCCTCCGAGCGCGCCGGCTCCGAGCCCGATCGCCGAGCCTGCTACCGCGAGCGCACCCGACTCCGCCACGGTGGCGAGCGCGAGCTGCCAACCGCGGGCGCCGTACCAGGCGAGCCGCCGTCGGGCCGCCCCGAGATCGGTGCGCAACGTCATCGCCGCCAGCAGCGCGAACGCAAACAGCAGCGCTGCAGCCTCGCCGCCGACGATCCCGAGCCGCCGGCCCGCCGCCTCGCTCGACGCCTGCGCCGCGCGCAGCTCCTCGACGGGCGCGACGAGGTCGAAGCTCGTCGTCACGGCCTGCAGCTCGGAGCGAGCGCGCGTCACGCCGGCCGCGAGGTCGTCGATCTCCCACAGGCGTGGCTCTCCCGGGCGAAGCGGGGAGACCCAGGCATAGCTGCGGTAGTACGTGTCGAGCGCGGGCAGATATGCCAGCACGTCCGCGCCGCCGTTCGCGAGGAAGAGCGGCGCCGGCGGCGGTCGGTGATACCCGGCTGCGCGTGCAACGGCCGGGCTCACTTCGGCGTCGGCGAGCGCATTGTCGGTCGGGGCGAGGAAGTCTCCGAAGAGGACGCGGTCGTTCAGCACGGCCTCGCCGACCTCGAGGATGCCCAGACCCGCCGGAACCGGAAGCCGGCCCGTGCCGCGTAGACGCAGGACCTCGCAGCGCGGCGGCTGGCAGGGAGCGGGCAGGCGCCCCGAGCGGAGCGTCACGAACCTGGCGAGGTTCTCGACGCTCCCGAGGCCTGCGAACGCGCCCGCGATTGTGCTCTCCCGAAAGAGGACGACACCCGTCGGGCGGCCGTCGACCACACCGCCAAGTGCGGCGCGGGCACGGCGGTCGAGGACGTGGTACGGCTCGTTGCTCTGAGCCGGGACGCCGAACCAGACCGCCCGGACCGAGCGGTTGCCTTCCGGGATCCGCTCGATCGCCTGGGCAACGGCGCGATCCTGCGCGACGAGCGTGCCCGCACGGCCGCCGAAGACGACCGACGCGCCCGCGGCGATCCCGAGCACGACGAGGACGACCGGGGCGCTCCGCCGGTTCAGCCGCGCCGCCACCAGCCGCAGCGGGTAAAGCACCGACCGGAGTGCCTGGCTCACGCCGCCTTTGTCCGCTCGACGAGCTCCGCGGCGACGGCGACGAGGCCGTCGCGGCGGCCCGTCTCGAGCTGGCGCAGCGCCTCGACCGGCTCGCGCAGCGTCTCGACGAGCTCCCAGCCGCCGAGCTCTCGCGCTGAGGGCTCCACCAACGAAAGCAGCTCCTCCGTCCGAGCCTCTCCGCGCGCCGCGGCGGCCGCCCGCCGGGGCAAGTACTCGTCCCGCGACCCCTGATCCGGCGTCGGTGCGACGGCGCAGAGCGCCTGGACGAGCGCCGCCAGCGCCGCGGAGCGCTCCACGCTCGTCGGCTGGTCGGCGATGCGGATCTCGATCGTGCCGAGACGCGGGTGCGGCCGGGCGTCCCACCAGCTGCGCGTGTAGTCCTGGCCGGTCGCCGCGATCGCCGCCTCCCACTCCGCCGGTGAGGCGAACGGCGGCGGCTGCGCGCCGCGCGGCAGCTCACCGAGGCGAGCCGCCCGGGACGAAAGCGCACCCGTCTCCTCAGCCTGGGTGTACGGCGAGTTGACGGAAAGGGCGAGGACGTCCGGCAGCCAGGGGACGATCGCGGCGAGCGTCCGCAGGCAGGCGTCGAAGCTCTCCATCCCGATGTGCACGTGCAGGCCGCAGACGAGCTGCCGGCGGACGCCGGGCCCCAGCTCCTCGACCAGCTTCAGGTAGCGCGGCTCGGCCACGATCTCCTGCTCCTCGGCGCGCGAGAAGGGATGCGAGCCCGCCCCGGCGACCGCGAGCCCCTCGCGGGCCGCGGCCTCGCGGACGACGCCACGCAATCGCGCGAGCTCGCCACGAGCCTCAGACGCCGACTCGCAGACGGGTGTGTTCGTCTCGACCAGACAGGAGAAGAGCTCCGTCTTCAACCCTTCCGGCCCGAGCAGCCTCTCCACGCCGGGTGCGAGCGCCAGCGTCTCAGGGTCGACGAGCATCAGCTCCTCCTCGACGCCGATCGTCAGCGCGCGGCCGAAGTTACTTTCCACGCACGGCGTGCACGGGCCGCCCGGCCGCCTCCCAGGCGTAATAGGAGGCACTGGGACCAAATCCTCGCTCGTAGGGGACGACACGCGGGTTGCGGCCGATCTCGAGCGCCCGCTGGGCGTGCCAGAGCAGGTTCGGATCGTCCTGCTCCTCCCAGACGAGCACGAGGTGCGCTGCGGTCATGAAGACGGCGACGTACGTGCATCCACTCGCCGGGCACGGAAAGGGATCGGTGCGCACGCAAAACCAGCCTGAATGGTCGTCGTCGGCGTCGTCAATCCAGATCTGCTCGTGCTCCTCGAGCAGCTCGTCCTCGACGATCAGCGACCCGCGCCTGGGCTCCTGCGGCTCCATCCTCCGCAAGCGTAGCCCTGAGAGAGGGCAAACCGCTCCGCGCGGCTAGCCCGAAGGAGAGGTGGGCTGGAGCCCGAGCGTCGCGTCGAGCGTCAGCGATCTGGCGCCGCGATAGATCTGGAGCTTCACCGTATCCCCGGGCTTGTGGTTCGCGAGCTCGTCGCGCAACTCTTCGAGCGAGGTGACGCGCTTGCCGGCCATCGCGACGATCAGGTCTCCGCCGAGCGTGTAGCTCTCGCCCGCGATGACCATCGACTCCTTGCCGCCCTTCAGACCGGCCCGCGCGGCCGCGGTGTCCTCGCTGACGCGCTCCACCAGGACGCCGGCGTCGACGGGGAGCCGGGAGACGCGCGCCAGCTCCTCGGTGACCGTACTGCCAGCGATGCCAAGGTACGCGCGCTTGACCGTGCCGGTCTCGATCAGCTGCGTGACGACCTGCTCGACCGTGCTCGAGGGGAGGGCGAACCCGATCCCGACGTTCCCGGAGGAGCCCTGCGCCGGCGCGATCTGCGAGTTGACGCCGATCACCTGAGCCCGATCGTTCAGGAGCGGGCCGCCGGAGTTGCCGCTGTTGATCGGGGCGTCCGTCTGGATGACGTGGTCGATCGGGTAGCCGTTGGGCGCGATGATCGTCCGTTCCTGGACGGCGCTAACGATCCCGGCGGTCGCGGTGCGGGCGAGGCCGAAGGGGTTTCCGATCGCTACGACGGGATCGCCGACGCGCACAGCGTCCGAGTTGCCGAGCTCGAGCGGCCTCAGGCCGCGCGAGCTGGCCTCGACCCGCAAGACCGCGATGTCCGTGGACGGGTCGCTGCCGACGAGCATCGCGCGCAGCGTGTCCTTGTTCGAGAAGCTGACCTCGATCCGGTCGGCGCCCTCGATCACGTGGTAGTTCGTGACGATGTGGCCCGCCATGTCGATCACGAAGCCGGAGCCCAACGCCTGCTGGGGCTGAACCTCGGGGAGTTGCGGCTCGTCGGACGGGAAGGCGCTCGGCGTGTCATCCTCGACGCCGCTGCTCGAGGTGATCTGCACGACGCCGGGAGCGGCGCGCGCGTAGATCTCGGCGACGGTGAGCTGTGAGGTGCCGGCAACCTGAGCGGCGGGCGTAGGAGCAGGGGAAGTCCTCACTACGGTGGTGGTACCACCGCCCAGGTCGCCGGTGAGCGCGACGCCGCCGAGCGCGACCAGGCCGCCGAGGAGGGAGGCGGCGACGAGGGTTGCGGCTCGGACGACGATGACGCGTCTACTCACGATCACTTTGTAGCCACAGAGTCTTAACGCCGAATAAGAGCGGCGTTAAGCCCCTGTTGCGCCGCCGAGGTTACGGGCGGGGGCCGCCCGGATCGGGATCCGGCGGCCTCGGCATCGGATCGGGGAGCGGATCGGGCCGCGGGTCCGGCGGAACCGGCGGGGGAACAGGGTCTGGAAGAACGCTGCCGGAGAGGACGCTCATGCCGGCACCGCGACGTCAGCGGTGCGCACCGACGCCTCGCGCTCGGCGCCGACCGTCTCGTCGAGCTTCGCCTGCAGCTCGCCGTTCGCATACAGCTCCTCGACGATGTCGGCGCCGCCGACGAGCTCGCCGCCGATGAAGACCTGCGGGATCGTCGGCCAACCGGACAGCGCCGAGAGCTCCTGCCGGATCCGCGGATCGGGCAGCACGTCGACCGCAGTGACCGGAGCACCCGCGGCGTGGAGGGCGCGCAGCACCCGGTCGGAGTTGCCGCACATGACGAGCTGCGGCGTCCCCTTCATGAAGACGCACACCTGCTCGCCGTCGATGATCCCCTTGATCTGGTCGCGCAACTCGCTCATCTCGGTCCCTTCCGTTCGGGTGCCAGCGTCTTGATTCGAAGCTCGTGGATCGACCCGTCGCCGAGCGGCGCCGCCAGCGCCTCGTAGACGAGCCGGTGCTGCTCGACGAGGGACAGGCCGTCGAACCGGCCGCTCGCCACGGTCACCTGAAAGTGGTCGCCGCCGCCGGTCCGGTCGGCGACGTCGAGCTCGCTCGCATCGGGGAACGACGCGCGCAGGAGCGACTCCAGCGTCTCGGTCACGGCCATGGGATCATCGTAGCCGTGGCGCGCGACCGCTCCTTCGTCGTCTCCCTGCCCGAGCGCGCGCTGCGTGCGCTCGTTGGCGCGCTCGGCGGCGCGCTGCACGAGACCGCCGAGGTCGTGCTGCCTCGCTTCGCGCGCCGCTCGCGTCTCTACGAGGCGACCGCGAAGAACATGCTCCGGATCGCGATCGAGCTCGTCGGAAGCGTCGAGCGTCCCCTCCCGGCGGGCCAGCCCGGCGCCGGCGCGCTGCTGAAGCGCAAGACGGCGGGGAACGTCGTCGAGCTCGGCTCGATCGCGGCCTTCGGCTTCTCGCCGCTCTGGCTCCTCGCCGCCGCAGCCGACGTCTCCCGCGGCTCCCGCGTCTACCTGGAGGCGCTGGTCGTCGAGCTGAAGCGCGCGGGCGTGCTCGCGGACGAGGCCGAGCTCGGGAGCGTCGACGACCTGCTCTCGGCGCTCGAGGGAGCGTCCGGGACGACCGCGCGGCTGGTCGACCTGCCCCCGTTCGAGCTCGCGGAGCTGCGCGCATCGGTCGCCGAGCTGCGGCGGAGCGCCGGCGAGCTGCCGCGCCCGGAGGACCTGGCCGCGCTCTACGAGGGGCTCCGGAGCACGGCCGCGCGCGAGCGCAAGTCGCTGCTCGAGGTGTCGACGGGGATGGGCCTCGCCTTTCTGCTCTCTGCGCGGCACGTCGGCCGCGTCCACCTGCTCACGCCGTACCGCGAGGACTGGAAGCCGCTCCGCGAGGAGGGGTTCGGCGCGTACGCACGCCGCGTCGCGCAGCCGTACGGCCGCGCGGTGGCAGGGCACTTTGACCCGACGCGCCGGACCTGGACCGAGCGGGCCCTGTCGCGAATCCGGCGCTCAATGGCTCCTTAACGGACTTCCAATTTTCTGAGAGTACCGTGTGCCTCATGAGGGGGGCGCTCGCCGGGCTTGTAGCTCTTGTCGCGCTTGGCGTGAGTGCCCCGGCGCAGGCGTCGACGCCGATGCCGTGGTGCGGCACAGATTCCGCCGCCACCGACCGTCTGCCCGACGCGACTCCCGGCTTTGCCGTACACGTCGCCTACGTCCACCCTCCCGGCTCGCCCGACCGCTTCGCCGAGTTTGCGCCGCGGATCGTCGGCGACGTCGCGGCGATCGACGCCTGGTGGCGCGGTCAGGATCCCACTCGCGCACCGCGCTTCGACCTCTTCCCGTTCCCGTGCTCCGGCCTCGGCGCACTTGACATCACGAACGTTGCGCTGCCGCGAGGGATCGCGGGGCTCGGCGGCGCGTTCTCGGCGATCCGGCAGCTGCTCGCCTCGGCGATCGGGTTCAACCAGCCCGAGAAGGTCTACCTCGCTTACTTCGACGGCCCGACCGGCCAGTCCGGAAACGAGCGCGTCTGCGGCCAGGGCGCACCGCCCGGGTCGCTCGATCAGCCCGGCGTCGCGGTCGTCTATCTCGACTCGTGCACCGGCAACTCAGGCGATGTCTTCCGCCCGATCGTCGCGGTGCACGAGCTGATCCACGTCTTCGGCGCGGTCGACGACCGGGCGCCGCACAGCTGTAACGACGGGCACGTCTGCGACGTCGAGGCCGACCTACTGGCGTCGTCCCTGCGCGGCGGCGAGCTCGAATCGCATGTGCTCGACGGCGGTCGTGACGACTACTACGCGCACGGCGGCACGTGGCTCGACGTTCAGGACTCGCTCTTCCTCGAGCGGCTCGACTCGCCCGACCGCACCGCTCCGGCAACGCCCTCCCCCCTGGTCGCCAGAGGGACGCCCGCCGGGGACGTGCGCCTGTCCTGGGCCGCGTCCACGGACGACGTAGGGCCTGTCAGCTACCGCTTCTACGGTAACGGCAACTTCGTCCGCTCGGTCTCGGAGACCGAGGTCTCGTTACTCGTGCCTGCGGGTGAGACCGCCGTCTATGCCGTGCGCGCCCAGGACGCTGTCGGGCATCTGAGCCAGCCCGCCACGGTCCGCTTCAAGGCCGGCTTCGGCATCGTCGACTCGGCCGGCGTCCTCGTGCGCGACACGGTCCCTCCGCCGGCGCTCCGGCAGATTGCGGTTCGGCGCCGTGACAAGGTCGTCGGCCTTTCGTGGCCGGCCGTGACGGACCCAGGCGGACTGCGCGGCTATCGCATCCGGATCGGGACGCGGACGCTGACGGTGACCAAGCCCGCAGTGACGATCACGCGCTCGAGACTGCGCGCCCCGGTGACGGTCGCTGCGGTCGACCGCGCGGGGAACGTCGGTCCCGTCACCACGGTTCCGCTCAGCCGCCTCCGGTAGCACGCGGTTCGCGGGGGCGACGCGGCGGTGCCACACGGCGCATGTCTTCGATAGATTCGAGGCATCGCCGACGCCGTCTCATCCCGCTCCACTCTCACGGTCGGCGACCGCAAGCTCGAGATCCACCGGCTCGACGCGCTGCAGGCCAGCTGGGACGTCGCGCGCCTTCCGTACACGCTGCGGATCCTGCTCGAAAACGTGCTCCGAAACGGCGCCGAGTCAGACGTCGAAGCGGTCGCCGGCTGGATCGCGGGCGACGAGCCGAGCCGCGAGATCTCCTTTGCGCCGTCACGCGTGCTGCTCCAGGACTTCACCGGCGTCCCGGCCGTCGTCGACCTCGCGGCGATGCGCAACGCGATGGCCGATCTGGGTGGCAGGCCGGAGCAGATCAACCCGCTGATCCCCGTCGAGCTCGTGATCGACCACTCCGTCCAGGTCGACGTCTTCGGCACGGGAGGCGCGTTCGCTCGCAACGTCGAGCTCGAGTTCGAGCGCAACCGCGAGCGCTACGCGTTCCTCCGCTGGGGTCAGAAGGCCTTCCGCGACTTCCAGGTGGTGCCGCCCGGCACCGGAATCGTTCACCAGGTCAACCTCGAGTTCCTGGCGCGCGTGGTCGAGGAGCGCGACGGACAGGCCTTCCCGGACACGCTCGTCGGCACCGACTCGCACACAACGATGATCAACGGCCTCGGCGTGCTCGGCTGGGGCGTCGGCGGGATCGAGGCGGAAGCCGCGATGCTCGGGGAGCCGCTCTCGATGCTCGTCCCGCAGGTCGTCGGCTTCAAGCTGAGCGGCCGGCTGCCCGAGGGGGCAACCGCGACCGATCTCGTCCTGACCGTGACGGAAATCCTCCGGCAGGCGGGCGTCGTCGGCAAGTTCGTCGAGTACTTCGGCCCCGGGCTCGCCGCGCTGCCACTCGCCGACCGCGCGACGATCGCGAACATGTCGCCCGAGTACGGGGCGACTTGCGGCTTCTTCCCCGTCGACGAGCTGACGCTGACCTACCTGCGCCTGACCGGCCGCAGCGAGGAGCGGGTCGCGCTCGTCGAGGCCTATTGCAAGGAGAACATGCTCTGGCACGACCCGAGCGAGGAGCCGACCTACTCGCAAGTCGTCGAGCTCGATCTCTCGACCGTGGTGCCGTCACTCGCGGGGCCGCGGCGGCCGCAGGATCGCGTGCCGCTCTCTTTCGCGAAGACGGCGTTCCTCGATTCGCTGGGCACGTTCGGGGTGGGCGAATCACAGCTGGCGAACGGGAGCGCCGACAAGGCCCTTGCGGACACGTTCCCCGCCAGCGACCCGACCAGCGAGCAGGCTCCGGGCGGCTCGCCCGAGCCGGAGCCGGATGCGACACCGGTCGCCGTCGCCGGGCCTGGACGCACGCGGGTCCCGGTCGCGGGTACCGACTACGCGCTCGAGCACGGCAACGTCGTCATCGCCGCGATCACCTCCTGCACGAACACGTCGAACCCGCAGGTGATGGTCGCGGCGGGCCTGCTCGCCCGCAAGGCCGTCGAGCGCGGCCTCCGGAGCAAGCCGTGGGTGAAGACGAGCCTCGCGCCCGGCTCCAAGGTCGTGACCCAGTACTACGACCGCGCCGGGCTGACCCCCTTCCTCGAGCAGCTCGGCTTCCACACGGTCGGCTACGGCTGCACCACCTGCATCGGGAACTCCGGGCCCCTGCCGGAGGAGATCTCGATCGCTGTCGCCAAGGGTGATCTCGTCGTCTGCTCGGTGCTCTCCGGCAACCGCAACTTCGAGGCTCGCATCCATCCCGAGGTGAAGGCGAACTACCTCGCGTCGCCCCCGCTCGTCGTCGCCTATGCGCTCGCGGGCCGGATGGACATCGACCTGCTCGAGGAGCCGTTGGGGCAGGACGAGGACGGCAACGACGTTTACCTCCGCGATCTGTGGCCCACGTCGAGCGAGATCGACGAGATGATCGCGTCCTCCGTGCGCGGCGAGATGTTCCGCTCGACCTACGCGGACGTCTTCACGGGCGACGAGCAGTGGCGGAGCCTGCCGGTCCCCGAGGGCGAGTTGTTCGCCTGGGAGCCGGACTCCACGTACGTGCGGCAGCCGCCGTACTTCGTCGACATGCCGCCCGCAGCCGGAACCGTCGAGGACGTGGAGGGAGCGCGCTGCCTCGTCATGCTCGGCGACTCGGTCACCACCGACCACATCTCCCCCGCCGGCGCGATCAAGCTCGAGTCGCCGGCCGGCCGCTACCTGGTCGAGCACGGCGTCGAGCGCAAGGAGTTCAACTCCTACGGCTCGCGGCGCGGCAACCACGAGGTGATGGTGCGCGGAACCTTCGCGAACGTCCGCCTCCGCAACCTACTCGTCCCGGGCACCGAGGGCACGTGGACGGTGCACCTGCCCTCGGGTGAGGAGATGACGATCTACGACGCGTCGGCGCGCTACCGCGAGGAGGGAACGCCGCTGGTCGTGCTCGCGGGCAAGGAGTACGGCTCCGGCTCGTCGCGCGACTGGGCCGCAAAGGGCCCGAACCTGCTCGGCGTGAAGGCGGTGGTCGCGGAGAGCTACGAGCGGATCCACCGCTCGAACCTGCTGATGATGGGGATCCTGCCGCTGCAGTTTCGCGCAGGCGAGACGCCGTTGTCGATCGGCCTGACGGGCGAAGAGACGTTCGCGATCTCCGGGATCGAGAACGGGGCCGCCCGTGAGGTGACCGTCCGCGCGGACGACAAGACCTTCACCGCCCGCGTCCGGCTCGACACGCCGCGCGAGCGTGAGTACCTCCGCCACGGCGGCATTCTCCCGTTTGTGCTCCGGCGCCTCCTCGCCGCCTGATTATCATTTGTAATTGACATTCCCCGAGACGTGGCTACCCTGCCGACTTGCGGCGACGGGGTCATCGCCGCAGTTACGGGGGAGAGGCGAACGGGGCGCCGCGAGGCGTCCCGTTCTCGTTAGAGTGGCGCGACCGGGGTGCCCTATGGAGGGCTGAGATCACACCCGTATGACCTGATCCGGGTAATGCCGGCGAAGGGAGGAGCGACACTCGATGGAGCGGACGCCCGCGTGGGGAATCGAGCCGGTGCCGGCGCGCCTGCGTGTGCTTGGCCCGCTCGACACCGGGCTTCTCTGGGGCAATCTCGGCGTCTCGCTGCTCGTGCTCGTCGCCGGCACCTACCTCGTACCGGCGCTCTCGCTGCCGCAGGCGCTGCTCGCGATCCTCGTCGGCAGCGTGATCGGGAACACCATGCTGGGCCTGGCGGGAATGATCGGCGCCGACGCCCGAGTGCCGGCGATGGTGCTCCTGCGCGCCCCGCTCGGCGGGCGCGGCTCGTGGGCGCCGACCGTCCTCAACGCCGCGCAGTGCGTCGGCTGGGCGATCTTCGAGCTCCTGATCATCGCAACCGCGGTCGCGGCGCTCTCGGACGAGCTCTTCGGCTTCCGAGCCCAGTGGCTCTGGACGCTCCTCTTCGGCGGCGTCGCGCTCGCCCTGGCGCTGCTCGGCCCGGTCGACTTCGTCCGCAAGTTCGTGCGTAAGTACGCCGTCTGGCTCGTGCTCGCCTCGCTCGTCTACCTGACCTGGTGGGCGCTCGACGGCTCGGACGCGGGCGCACTCTGGGACGGCGGCGGCGAGGGTGGCTCGTCCGTGATCGAGGGAGCCGACCTGGTCGTCGCGATCACCGTCTCCTGGATTCCCCTCGCGGCCGACTACACGCGCTTCAGCCGGACGCGCGCCGCCGCCTTCTGGGGCACGAGCGTCGGCTACTTCACCGCGAGCGCGTGGCTGTGGGCGCTCGGCGCGGTCTTCTTCTTCTCGCGCGAGATCACCGACCCGGCGGCACTGCCCGTCGCGGTCGCGGCGGGCGGCCTCGGCGCGATCCTCGCGTTGCTCGCGGTCACGGTCGACGAGACCGACGAGGCGTTCGCGAACGTGTACTCCGCCGGGGTCTCGATCCAGAATTTGGCGCCGCGCGCGCCCCAGCGCGTCCTGCTCGTCGCGGTCGCGATCGTGGCGACGCTCGGCGCCCTGACGATCGACCTCCTCTCGTACGAGAGCTTCCTGATCCTGCTCGGCTCCTTCTTCGTTCCGCTCTTCGGCGTCCTCCTCGCCGACTGGCTCGCCGCCGGACGGCACTACGACGAGCGCGACGTCTTCGCGGCGCCGGCCGTCCGCTGGGGGATGCTCGGAGTCTGGATCGCCGGCTTCACGGTCTACCAGTGGCTCCACCCCGCCGGGCCATCCCGGTGGACCGATGCGATCGGCGCGCCGCCCGACTTCGGGATCGGCGCAACGCTCCCGAGCTTCGCCGTCTCGCTCGCGCTCGCGTACGCAGTCGCGGCACTGGGCAAGCGCCGCTTCTAGAGTCAGTGCGATGCGCGGCATCGCAGTGATCGGCAACCTCTCGCGCGACACGATCGACGGGGGGGGCCCGCGCGTCGGCGGCGCGACCTTCCACGCCGCGCGTGCACTCCGGCTCCTCGGCGGCGGCTCGCGCATCGTCACCCGCTGCGCCCAGGCCGACCGGCGGGCGCTCGTCGGCCCGCTCGCGGCGCTCGGCGTACCGTACTCGTGGCTTCCCTGCCAGGCGACGGCGACGTTCGAGCTGCGCTACTCGGGCGAGGAGCGAGAGATGACGATCGCGGACACGGGCTCCCCCTGGACGGACGCCGAAGCGCGCGCAGTCGGCCGGGCGGACTGGATCCAGGTGGGCGCGCTCACGCGCGACGACTTCTCGCCCGAGGTGCTCGCCGTGCTCGGGCGCAACAGCCGGCTCGCGCTCGACGGGCAGGCGCTCGTCCGCCCGGCGAAGACCGGCCCGCTGGTCGCCGATGCGGACTTCGACCCCGCCCTGCTCCGCCACGTCACGGCCCTGAAGCTGAACGAGGAGGAGCTCGAGACGCTCGGCGGCGAGGACCGCGTCGCGGAGCTGGGTGTCCCCGAGCTGCTGATCACGCGAGGCTCCGCGACCGGGGTGCTCGTGCTCGCCCGCGGCGAGCGGGAGCGGATCCTGGTGCGCCCTGTCGACGTCCCCAACCCGACCGGCGCCGGCGATGCGTTCCTCGCCGCGTACGTCTGGGCCCGAGCGTCCGGACACAGCCCCGGCTCCGCAGCGCGGCAGGCGGCGACGACGGCCGCGCGCGTGCTCGAGCTGTCGCAGTGATCGCGTGGGTGCGAACCGTCGACGGCGTCTTCGAGGTCGACATCGAGGACGAGGTAGCGCTTCGAGAGGTCGACGTCGACGTCGACCTCGAGCGGCCGGAGCTCGGGCTGCCGCGGCTCGTGGCCGGCGCGACGTCGCGAGAGACGGTGGTTGCGCTCGTCGACCGCCGTCCGCCCTTGCTCGTCTCGAGCGACGGCGGCGCCACCTGGCGTGAGGCGGGCGGCGGACTGCCGCCCGGGTTCGACGTCGCCGTCGACCCGGCCGACCCGGCCCGCGTCCTCTATGCCGCCCGGAACCGTCTCTACCTGTCCACCGACGGTGGCCGCTTCTGGCGCTCGCTCGAGCCGGAGCTGCCCGACATCGAGGCCGTGACTTGGTCTACGGAATCTTGAACTCGCCGCGCGCGACGATGACGGCCGTGCCTCCAACCTCGACCGACTCGATCTCGTCTCCGGAGCCGGTCGCCCGCGCGTAGAGCGTCGAGGGCCGGCCGATCTCGGTCCCCTGCTCGATCTCGATCTGCTTGCCCCAGGGAACGAGCCCGTGCCGGGCGACGTGGCAGGCGAGGGGGCCCGCGGCTCCGCCGGTCGCTGCATCCTCGCCCATGCCGTCGAGCGGCGAGAACATCCGCGACTTCCAGCTCGTCCCCGACCCAGCACATGCAAGCGCGCCGACGAGATCGAGCTCGGCGATCGCGTTCATGTCCGGCTTCAGCCGGGCGACGTCCTCCTTCGCCGGCAGCACAACGAACGCGTGCCGAGCGCCGTTGTCGTATGTCTCGACCGGCAGCTCGGACGCGTTCACGCCGAGAGCGGCCAGCAGCTCGTCCGCGCGCTCGTACGGAGCGACGGTCGGCACGGGCTGGCTCATCTTCCCGTAGACGATCCGTCCCGATTCGTCGCGTTCCAGCTCGACCGGAACGATTCCGTTCCCGGTCTCGAGCGCGATCACGCCGAGTTGGAGCGGCGCGCCGAGCACGAAGGCGGTGCCGAGGCAAGGGTGCCCGGCGAACGCGAGCTCGTTCCGCGGCGTAAAGATCCGCACGCGCACCGTGCCGCCCTCGCGCGGGGGGAGGACGAAGACGATCTCCGAGAGGCCGAGCTCGAGCGCGAGCCCCTGCATCGTCGTGTCGTCCAGATCGCGCGCGTCGGTGAAGACGGCCAGCTGGTTGCCCGCGAGCGGCCGATCGGTGAAAACGTCGGCGAGGACGTAGCGCAGCGTCCGCATTTGCGCCAATCTATCCCGATGCGCCTGATCCTCGTCCGTCACGCCCACTCCGACCCCGGCCATCCCGACGAGCTGCGGCCGCTCAGCGCCGGCGGCCACGAGCAGGCGCGCGCGCTGGCTGAGCGGCTCACGGCAGCCGACCCGTCGCTCGTGCTCGCGAGCCCGCTCCTGCGAGCGCGCGAGACCGCTGCGGCGATCGCGAGGGCATCGGGAGTCGAGCTCCGCGTCGAGGAGCGGCTCGCCCCCGGCGCGACCGCCGGCGACGTGCTCGCCGCGATCGACGAGAGCGGCGTCGGCGGCACCATTGTCGCCGTCGGCCACCAACCGGACTGCTCCGAGATCGCCGCCGCGCTGGGTGCAGGTGAGCGCGACTTCGCCCCCGCGGGGGTCGTCGAGATCGAAGTCCCATGAGCTCGACGAGTCGAGCCATGAGCGCGATCTCCGTCTGCGGCTTGCACAAGTCCTACGACGGCGTCGAGGCCGTACGCGGGATCGACTTCGAAGTCGAGGCCGGCGAGGTGTTCGGCCTGCTCGGCCCGAACGGCGCCGGCAAGACGACCACGGTCGAGATCCTGGAGGGCTACCGGCGCCAGGACGCCGGCGAGGTGAGCGTGCTCGGCTTCGATCCGGGCAAGAGCGAACGCGCCTTCCGCGAGCGGATCGGCGTCGTCCTCCAGCAGTCGGAGCTCTGGCCGTTGTTGACCGTGCGGGAGGTGCACCAGGTCTTCGCCGGCTACTACAAACGGCCGCGGGACGTGGACGAGGTGGTCGACCTCGTCGGCCTCGCCGAGAAGCGCGATGCGAAGGTGAAGACGCTTTCGGGCGGCCAGAAGCGGCGCCTCGATCTCGGCGTCGCGCTCGTCGGCGACCCGGAGCTGGTCTTCCTAGACGAGCCCACGACCGGGTTCGACCCCGCCGCCCGCCGCAACGCCTGGGAGCTGATCAGCTCGCTGCGCGACCTGGGGAAGACCGTCCTGCTGACGACCCACTACCTCGACGAGGCGCAGCAGCTCGCCGACCGGGTGGCGGTGATCGTGGCCGGAGAGATCGTCCGGATCGGGAAGCCGTCAGAGCTGATCGCGGGCTCGCGCGCCCAGATCCGCTACCGGTCGGCCGGCGAGGAGATTGTCGTCGAGACGGACGAGCCGACGCGCGCGCTGCACGAGCTGACGGCCTTGGCACTCGCCGACGGCGTAGAGCTGGAGGGACTCGAGGTGCGCCGAGCGACGCTCGAGGACGTCTACCTCGAGCTCGTGGCGGATGAGGAGCGGGCGTGAAGCTCTTCTGGCACCAGTTGAAGGCGGAGCAGCGGGTGTTCTGGCGCAGCCGGGAAGCGGCGATCTTCGTCTTCCTCTTTCCGCCGCTCCTCTTCCTCCTGCTGGCCTCGGTCTTCGGCGACGGAACCTCGGAGGCCGGGATTCCGATCTCGACCTATCTCGTCGCCGGCCTGCTCGGCTACGCCGTTGCGAACACGGCGCTCGGCGGCCTCGCGATCATCCTGGTGATCCGCCGCGAGCTCGGGATCTTGAAACGGCTTCGCTCGACGCCACTGCCCGCCCCGCTCTACCTCGCCGCCACGCTCGTCTCCAACCTGTTCGTCGTGGCGCTGCAGTCGATCGCGGTGCTGGCTCTCGGCGTCGCGCTCTTCGACGCGCAGCTGCCCGAGAACACGCTCTCCCTCTTCCTCGCCCTCGTGCTCGGCGCGATCTCGTTCGCCGGCCTCGGCTTCGCGTGCGCGGCGTTGATCGGGTCGGGCGACGCCGTTGCCGCCGTCGTCAACGTGATCGTCCTGCCCATGTCGTTCCTCTCGGGATCGTTCGGGCCTGCCGACGAGCTTCCCCGCTTCCTCGAGCTGATCAGGGACGTCCTGCCGCTCGGGTACCTGATCGAGCTCGTGCTGGGCGCGTACGTCGACGGCGAAGCCGTCTGGGAGCACCCGACAGCGATCGCAGTCGTCGTTGCTTGGGGCGCGGTCGGCTACCTGATCGCGAGGCGCCGATTCGGCTGGGAGCCGAGGGAACGTTAGAAGCCCGGCGAGAAGGGCACAACGAGCCTATGCAGGAACTGGCCTCAATCGCGTTCGTCTCCGACGACGGCGACATCCGCGTCAACTTCGGCGTCTTCGCGGGCCGCGAGGCGACTGCGGCGGAAATCGACGACCTCGCCCGCCTGCTGCTCGCGGAGCTCGAATCCGTGACGATCGTCTCGGAGCAGCGCTACATCGTCGATCGCGAGATGGAGGCCTCCGTGCACCAGATCCGGATCGAGCCGGGCACTGGCGACGTCGCCGCCCTCGTCGCGATCGCGGCGACGTGGGCCGAGGCCTGCATCACCGAGCGCCACGCCGAGGTCTGACGCTTCCCGGCTACCCTGGCTCGATGGCCAGCCGTAATGACCTCCGCAACGTCGCGATCGTCGCGCACGTCGACCACGGCAAGACGACCCTCGTCGACGCGCTGCTCTGGCAGTCCGGCGCCTTCCGCGAGAACCAGGACGTCAACGAGCGCGTGCTCGATTCGATGGACCTGGAGCGCGAGAAGGGGATCACGATCCTCGCCAAGAACACGACGCTCCGCTACGGCGACACGAAGATCAACATCATCGACACGCCCGGACACGCCGACTTCGGCGGCGAGGTCGAGCGGGGGCTGACGATGGTCGACGGCGTGCTGCTGCTCGTCGACGCGAGCGAGGGCCCGCTGCCGCAGACGCGCTTCGTCCTGCGCAAGGCACTCGAGGCGCGTCTGCCGGTCATCCTCGTTGTGAACAAGGTCGACCGGCCCGACGCGCGGATCAAGGAGGTCGTGGACGAGGTCTACGAGCTCTTCCTCGACCTCGACGCGGACGAGGAGCAGGTCGAGTTTCCGATCGTCTACTCGAACGCGCGCGAAGGACGGGCCGGGCTCGACCCGGACGAGCTCGCCGACGACCTCGGCCCGCTGCTCGACCTGCTCGTCTCGCACGTCCCCGCGCCCGAGCACGACCCGGACCACCCGCTCCAGGCCCTCGTGACGAATCTCGACGCGTCGCCCTATGTCGGCCGGCTTGCCCTCTGCCGCGTCCAGCACGGCACGATTCGCAAGGGCCAGCAGATCGCCTGGTGCCGTGCCGACGGCCGGATCGAGCGGGCGAAGGTGACAGAGCTGTACGTGACCGAGGCGCTCGATCGCGTCGAGGCCGACGAGGTCGGCCCCGGGGACATCGTCGCCGTCGCCGGGCTGCCGGACGTAACGATCGGCGAAACGCTCGCCGATCCGGACGATCCGCGCCCGCTCCCCGTCTCGACGGTCGACGAGCCGAGCCTCTCGATGACGGTCGGGATCAACACCTCGCCCCTCTCGGGCCGCGAGGGCGATCGGCTGACCGCCAGCATGCTGAAAGACCGGCTCGACGCGGAGCTCGTCGGCAACGTCTCCCTGCGCGTCCTCCCGACCGAGCGCCCAGACACCTGGGAGGTGCAGGGCCGCGGTGAGCTCCAGCTCGCAATCCTCGTCGAGCTGATGCGCCGCGAGGGCTTCGAGCTGACGGTCGGCAAGCCGCAGGTCGTTACGCAGACGATCGACGGCAAGCTGCACGAGCCCGTCGAGCGGCTCGCGATCGACGCGCCCGAGGACTACATCGGCGTGCTGACGCAGCTGCTGGCGCTCCGCAAGGGACGGCTCGAGCAGATGGTCAACCACGGCACGGGCTGGGTCCGCGTCGAGTACCTCGTGCCCGCGCGAGCGTTGATCGGCTTCCGCACCGAGTTCCTCACTGAGACGCGCGGCACGGGGATCCTCCACCACGTCTTCGACCGCTACGAACCGTGGCACGGGGAGCTGCGCACGCGCCCCACGGGCAGCCTCGTCGCCGACCGCCGCGGCCCTTCAACCGCCTTTGCGCTGATGAACCTCCAAGAGCGCGGCTCGATGTTCATCGGCCCGACGATCGAGGTCTACGAGGGGATGATCGTCGGCGAGAACGCGCGCGCCGAGGACCTCGACGTGAACCCGACCAAGGAGAAGAAGCTGACGAACATGCGCGCGGCCTCCTCCGACGAGACCGTGCGCCTGATCCCGCCTCGCCCGCTCTCACTCGAGCAGGCGCTCGAGTTCATCCGCGAGGACGAGTGCGTCGAGGTGACGCCGGCGAGCGTGCGGCTGCGCAAGGTCGAGCTCGACGCGACGAAGCGCCAGTCGAGCGCGGGCAAGCGGGCGAAGGCGCTCGCGGCAGCGCAGAGCTGACGTGCGGCCCCGCTTCGGCCTGCGCATCCCTCCTTGCCGAGCCCTGACCGAGGTTGCGGCCTGCGTGCGGGACGCCGAGGAGGCCGGCTTTGACGTCGCCTGGGTGCCGGACTCACAGTTCCTCTGGCGCGACGTCTGGGGTGCGCTCTCGCTCTCGGCGGCGCAGACGAGCTCGATCGGGCTCGGCACGTGCGTGACCAACCTCGAGACGCGCCATCCTTCCGTGACCGCGGCGGCGGCCGCGACCGTCGAGGAGCTCGCGCCGGGCCGCGTCGTGCTCGGCATCGGCAGCGGCGACAGCGCCGTCAAGACGCTCGGGCTGAAGCCGACGAGCCTCGCGCGCATGCGCGAGCAGATCGGGCTCCTGCGCACGCTCCTCGCGGGGGGAGCGGCCGACTTCGACGGGCGCTCGCTCTCGGTCAAAGCCGCCGCGCGGCCGGTCCCGATCTATCTCGCCGCAACCGGCCCGAAGATGCAAGCGCTTGCGGGCGAACTGGGCGACGGCGTCATCGTCGTCACCGGGCTCGAGCCCGACCTCGTCCGCGCGACGCTGGCGCGCATCGGCGAGGGTGCGGCGCGCGCAGGCCGGCGCGTCGAGGACATCGACGTCTGCTTCGGCACCTATGCGCACGTGGCGTCCGACCGGCGCGAGGCGGCCCGGATCGTGAAGCCGTACGTCGTGGCCACGGCCCAGACCGGTGGCCAGGCGCTCCTGCACGACCTCGGCATCCACATCGACCCACCCGAGGTCGTCGGCGGGATCTATCCGGACATGTCGCACGCCGAGGACTGGGACGTCGCCGCGGAGGCTGCCGCGAAGTGGGTCACGGACGAGCAGGCGCTGCTCTTCGCCGACGCTTTCTGCCTGATCGGCTCCCCGGAGGAGCTCGCGGACCGCCTGCAGGCGGCGGCAGACGCGGGCGCACGCAGCTTCTACATCCGTCACTTCTCCTCGTACACGCTGCCATCGGAGCTCCTGCGCACGTTCGCCGAGACGGTCCTGCCGCGTTTCGCATGAGCGACGATCTGCTCTGGCGGCTGTTCGCGCAGTTCGTCGAGGCGGACACGTCGGTGCGGCCGGGCGAGACTCGGGTCGAGGCAAGCGACGAGCGCCTGCGCGCGTTCATGACCGACATCGCGGCGCCCGCGCTCGCAGGGCTGGACGCGTCGGTCACGCTCGACGAGGCGAACAACCTGCTCGCGCGTTTCGGGGCGGAGACGGGCGACGAGCTGCTCTTCGTCTCCTACCCCGCGACGCATCACGGCAACGAGATGGAGGAGCCGCTGCACCCCCGCAAGCGCGACGGGCTCTGGGTCGGCCTCGGCGCGAGCCAGGGCAAAGGCGGCCTCGCCTCTGTCTGCGCGGCGGTCGCGCGACTGCGCGAGCAGGGGATCGATCCCGCGGGGAGGATCGCCGTGGCGGTCTCGTCCGAGGGCAGCTCGAGCCACGCAAGCTCCGAGGTCCTCTACCGCAACTTCGAGCTCCTGCCCGCCGGCGCAGTGCTCGTCGTCGGCACCGACAACCGGATCTCGCTCGGCAACCGCGGCCGCGTCGACGTTGTCGTCCGGGTGGAAGGGCGCGCCACTCACTCGAGTGCCGCCGGCCCCGGCGACAACCCGATCCCGGTCGTCGCCGAGGTGCTGCGCCGGCTCGAGGCCGTCCCCGCCGGAAACGCCTCCCACCCGCAGCTCGGCTCGCCGTCGCTCGTCTCCTACCGGCTCCAGTGCGGCCCGGTCGCCCCGCACACGATCCCGGCCTGGTGCGAGCTCGTGCTCGACCGGCGGCTCCTGCCCGGTGAGGAGCCGGACGCCGCCGTGGCCGAGATCGAGGACGCGCTTGCAGGCCTGCCTGTCACGGTCACCCGCGCCGCCACGATGCTGCCCGCGCTCGTCGAGCCGGACGCGACCGTGGTCACGGCGCTCCAGACCGGCGCCCTGGAGGCGATCGGCCGGCCGCTCGAGACGCTCTACCGGCGCGACACGTTCGACGCCGGCTATCCCTGCTCGCTCGGCGTGCCGACGGTGATGTGCGGCCCGTCCACGAGCGACTTCGGCGGGCATGCTGTCCTCGGCGAGGACGCAATCGATCCTGCCGCGCTGCGCCAGGCTGCGGCGGTCTACGCGGCCGCGGCGGCTTCCGTCCGGACGAAGGACTAGCGCCGCGCAGCCTGGTGCGCGGACAGGTAGTAGCGCTCGACGTACTCGATCACGGCGCGGTGCATCGAAAACCGCGGAGCGAGCTGCGCGATCGACTCCTTCATCATCCCGGTCCAGCGGTCTCGATCGTGCGTGAAGATCGGCACGACCTCCTCCTCGAGCAAGCGGTAGAGCTGCTCGCGGTCGGCCTCGTCCGATGATCCCTCGATCGCCCAGCCAACCGCGGGTGAGTACCCCTCCGCCCACCAGCCGTCGAGCACGGAGAGGTTGAGGACGCCGTTGACCGCGGCCCTCATCCCGCTCGTCCCCGAGGCCTCGAGCGGGCGCGTCGGTGTATTCAGCCACACGTCGCAGCCGCGGACGAGGCCGCGGGCGACACCCATGTCGTAGTTCTCGAGGAAGCGGATCAAGGAGGTCGTGGACGAGGTCTACGAGCTCTTCCTCGACCTCGATGCCGACGAGGAGCAGGTCGAGTTCCCCATCGTCTACTCGAGTGCGCGCGAGTGCCGCGCCGGTCTCGACCCGGACGAGCTCGCCGACGACCTCGGCCCGCTGCTCGATCTGCTCGTCTCCCACGTCCCGGCGCCCGAATACGACCCCGACCACCCGCTCCAGGCGCTCGTGACGAACCCCGACACGTCTCCGTGGTCGGGCCGCTTATCCCGCTCGCCGTCGAGAGCGGTACCAGATAGCCACGAGCAGGATGCCGGTCACGGCTACGGTGACGTGGGCGAGCGGCCTGTGGGAAGTAGGAGCGACGCGAGGGGCAGCCGGGCGAGGTGAGAGGGCAACGTGCTCGGGCAACTCGACAGGATCAGCCGCAGCAGCTTCCCCGGCCTGACTCGGACGGGGCGGCGTCTCGCCATCACTGGACGACGGCACGGCGAGCGCGGCAGCTTCCTCCTTCTGCTTCGCGGCTAGGGCCACACCCTTGAGGATCGAGAAGAGAAGCGTGAAGCAGACGTAGCCAATCAGCAGGATCCGCCCGACGGAGGAGCGGGCGAAGAGCAGCGCATTGCCGACATAGGGCACATGAAAGGCCATCTTGTGCGCTTCGATCGCATCGAAGCTGAGCACCCAGGGGTCGACGACCGGGTTCGAGTCTCCCTTGGTCTGGTAGAAACGCTTCCCACCTTCGCTCTTGATCGAGACGATCCGGTGCGTGTCGAGACCGGGAGCGCCGATCGGCTTCTGGAAGCTGATCACGTCTCCAACCTCGAGCGTGTCCGGTGCGACCGGGTGCGAGACGACGAGCGAACCGACGGGAATGGTCTCCTGCATCGAGCCGGTGACTATCGTCATGGGTTCATAGCCGAGGACGATCAGGCCGACGTAGCCGAGGGCGCTCGAAAGAATCGCCGCCGTCGCCAGGCGGCGGGCCCACCTGAAAGCACCCTTGAGATAGTTGCGGCGCGGCGTCTCTGTCGTGTTGGCGCTCACCGTGGACATTGCGTGGCTACCTCGTCGCGGTAAGCGTGACCGGAATCCTGAAGCTGGCCCCCTGGCAGCTGTTCGGCGATGCGTTGGACATGACCGCCTTACCAGCGAGGGTGAAGGTCACGGTTGCTCCGGCCCCAACGCGCCACATGAGCCCCGTTGTGGTGATGAAGGTGACTCCCGTCGTGATGCATCTAGGGTTGCCGGACGTGACGGCGCCATTGGCAGCGACGCCGGTGATCGTGACGGCGAAGGCATTCGAGTTGGTAACCCTGAAGCTCACGTCGCCACTGCCGCCGGGGTAGAGCTCGGACGCGAGGCTGCCGACAGCATCGGTAAGGGTCAGGTTTTGAGCGACCAGCTTGGTAGAGATACATGTTCTGAACGCTTCGACGGCCGTAACCTTCAGGTCACCGCGTTCGGCCACGCATTGCTGAGCCGCTTGCTGCGTTCCCCGCCGCGCCCTGGCCAACGACGCCCTGGTCTTCAACCTGACGCAGTTCGCGACAGCGGTCTTGCCCTGCTCGCCGGCGCACGCGCTTGCGGCCGCGTGTCGTGAAGAGTGCGCAACCTTCGTCCAGCGTGAGACGCAAACGCCGACCGCGTTTGACCGGGAGACGTTCGTACCGTACGTCCGGTCAAACGTCGTCGGGCCGAGCGAGGCTTGCAACACCGCGCAGGCGCGCGAGCCGTTGAGTCGATCCTGACCCATGGTCGAATCTGCGGCGACCGGCTCCGCCGCCATCAGGACGAGCGCGCCGACCGCACCCAGAAGAACGACCTTGTTCAGCGGCAGCCGAGGACCGGCAGGCCGACGTCGCGCGGGAGCTGCCCACGGGCCTGGCTTCGTCGTCGCGGCGCCCATCCTAGAAGTTCGCGGTCACGCCGGTGGTTGCGGTGCGCGCGGTCGTCGCCATCGGGTTTTTCGCTCGATCCGTCATCGTCGACGTCGGCGTCCAGATGAAGGCCGAGGTGGCAACATTGCTCGTCCCGTTCCCGCAGGTGCCGAGGGTCAGCGTCAGGACGCTGCCGGCGAGGACGAGCGTCGAGGTGGTGCACGTTCTTGACGTTGTGACGTAGTTGGCAGCGGTATTGACGGTGCCGAGATTGGTGTTGCCGACGGTGACGGTGTCGGCGGTTCCGACGTTATTGATGTTCGCGGTGACGGCTGCCGAGGCGCCGGTCCAACCCGCCTGGATGGACGCGGGATCTGGAGCCTCGGAGAAGGTGTAGACGACCGTATCGCCCCCGTCCACCGTTCCGGCGACGCCGCCGTTATTGCCCTTGATGTTGGCGGCGGTCGGGACAACGGTGTCGCGAACCAGCGCGAGCGTCGTTGCCGGGGAGAGGTCGCCGGTGTTGGCGCTCAGATGGGCGCTGGCGGTCACGTTGCCGTCCACCAGTGACGTCGTGTCGAGAGCAGCGGGAGTGACCGTGCCGGCACCGGCGGAAGCCGCCACGGTGCTGCCGACCGCCGTTGGCACCGTGTCCGCGAGCGAGAGATTGACGGTGTCGCTCGCAATCGAAGTCGCGGGGAGCGTGACCGAGACGCTGACCGCGGCTTTACCGGCGGCATTGATGTACTTGGTCGCGCCGAAGGTCGTGCAGCTCGTGCAGGCAAGCGACGAAGGGGCGGCGACGATTGCCACGGTCGAGGACTTTGCGCTCTCGGCGCCGAGCCAACTCGTCCCCTTCTGCGGCTGGGTGGTGTACTGCCAGCGCCCGACCGGGACTGAGTTCTCGCTGCACGTGAGCGCAGCGATCGCGCCGCTGCAGCCGGCGAGAGTCGTCTGGAGCGCACCGGCTTCGGCGTAGCGCCGGATGCCGTAGCTGTCAATAGCGGCTCCGCCGACGGTGACAGCGGCCCAACTGACGGCGACGTTCGGCCACGTCGTGATCGCCCTGGTCGGCGTCGATCCCTGCGGCACCGAAAACGCCCTCGTGGAACCCCCTCCGCTGCTGGCGATCGCCCAGGCAGCCACGGCTGCGCCGGAGCCGGCGAGCGCAAGCAGGGCAAGACCAAGCAGCACGTTCCTTTTGCGACGCACCCGGGCTCCTCCTAGCTCGTCGCGGTCAGGGTTACTGGCACGGTGAAGACAGCCCCCTGGCAAGCGTTGGCAGATGCGTTCGACATCGACATCTTGCCGGTCAAGGTGAAGGTAACGCTTGCCCCGGCACCGACAACCTGGGTGAGACCGGTGGTGCTCGCGAAAGTGACACCGGTCGACGCGTTGCAGGCCGCCCCCTTGTCGGAGGTGACCGTTCCGTTGCCGGAAACAGCGGTGATCGTGACGGCAAAGGGATTCGGGTTCGTAACACGGACAACCAGGTCGCCCGTTCCCCCCGGATACAGCTGGGCGGCGGCCGAGCCGGACACATCGGTGAACGTGAGGCTCTGAGCGGTGACGGCTTTCGAATAGCCGCCCCCTGGGGCAGATGAGACAGACCACGAGCCGAAGGTGACCGTCGCGGTGGCCATCATCACCGCGGCGGACAAGGCCAGGGCGAGCCTGACCTTGTCCGCTGCAACGATCCTCACTGCGACTCGCACGTTCATCTCCGGTTCTCTACAGCTCTCTGGACTACGACGTTGCGGTCAGCGTGACCGGAAGGGTGAAGACGTCGCCCTGGCAGGCGTTCAGCGAGGCGTTGGACATGGCCGCCTTACCGGCGAGGGTGAAGGTGGCAGTTGCGTTGGCACCGACGGCCTGCGTCAGACCGGTCGTGTTCGTGAAGGTGACTCCCGTCGTGGTGCAGCCGGCATCGTCCGAGGTGGCGGCGCCGTTGGCGGCGACGGCGGTGATCGTGACGGCGAAGGCGTTCGGGTTGGTGACGCTGAACTTAACGGCGCCGGTGCCGCCGGGGTAGAGATCGGCGGTGGTGGTGGCCGAGACGTCGGTGAAAGTGAGGTTCTGAGCAGTGACGGCCTTGGCGTAACCGCTGCCATCGCCGCTCACCGTCCAGGCGCCGAAGGTCGTTGCGCCACCGGCGACGGCCATGGCGGCCACTGAGGCGGCGACAGCGAGGCTGGCCGGTGTTGCGACGAGCGACTTGAGGATTGCGAGCATGATCTTGAGCTCCTTGGGGTGGAGGATGATGTCCTACTTGCTCACGAGACTCTGGGGCTCGCCGGGATCGATTTAGGGGGCGTGCAGGTATTTTTTAGGTATGAATGATCGGGTCGGGCCGCACGCCGCCCGCACGCCGGGCAGCATGTAGCGCGATGAACGAGCCCGACCGCCGCTCCGTGCCGGCCCCCATCGCGACCACCGGCCTGCTCACGAGCTTCTGTGCGGTCGGAGCCGTCGCCAGCCTGGTCGTCCATGCCGTCGCGCTCCTCGGCCTGGAGGGCCGGGCCGGCGCTAGCGCGACGACAGCCGCATGGACGCTCGCCGGAGTCGTCGGAGTCGCCGCGACCGCCGCAGCAGCGCGCCGAAGCGCCGACCCACGGCGACAGCGAGCGCTCGCCCTCGTCGCCGTTGCCATCGCCGTCTGGTCCCTAGGAGCGGCGCTCCGGCTCGCGTCGGCGCTCCTCGACCTCGACTGGCCGCTGATCGCAGCCGAGGTGCTCTGGTGCGGCTTCGCCGTGATCATGATCGCCGCCCTCGTCGTTCGTGCGCCGGCTCACGCGTTCACGATGCGGCTCTTCGTTCTCGACGCAATCCCGATCGTGCTCGTTTCCATTCAGATCGCCCGAATCGTCAGTGACACCGGCTTCCACGCGCCTTTGCCGGATCAACTCTTTGTCACCGCGTACGCGAGCCTTTACCTCCTACTCGTCGTTGTCGCGGCGCAGCTAATCCTGATCGCTAGCCAGAGAGACCTCCCTCTCTATGGCTTCGTCGCCGCGTCCGCCCTGATCGGAGCGGCGGGACTGATCTGGGCGCTCGATCCGCGGGCCACTCGCATCGATACCGGCGACGCTACCGACCCGCTCTGGAGCGTTGGCGTCCTCCTGCTCGCCGCCGGCGCGCTCCTACGCGCCCGCTCGCCCGCGGTGCTTGCGCCGCCCGAGGAGCCGAAGGACGCTGGGTTTCGAGCAGTCCCGCCGGCGCTCGCGCTCGGAGCGCTGATCATCATGATCGAGATCGTCCCGAAGGACCGCTTCCCGCTCACGTTCTGGTTCACCGCCATCTCCTTCATCGCCGTCGCTGCCCGGTACTATCTCGCCCGCCGTGACAGCCGCAGCCTCCTGGAACGCGAGTCCGAGGCGCGCGCGGCGGCGCAGATGTCCGACGAGATGAAGGACGAGTTCCTCGCGCTCGTCTCGCACGAGCTGCGCACGCCGCTGACCTCCATCCGCGGCTATCTCGAGCTGGTGCTCGAAGAGCCCGACGAGCTGAGCGAGGAGCAGCTGCGCTTTCTGCGAACCGTGGAGCGGAACAGCGATCGTCTGCTCCGGCTCGTCTCAGACCTCCTCTTCGTCGCAGAGATCGAGGCGATGGCGGTATCGATCGCGCCGGAGCCGGTCAGCGTCGACCGGCTGGCGGAGGAGAGCGTCGATTCCGCGGCCCCAGCTGCAGAGGCCGGCGGCATCGCGCTCGTTCTCAAGGCGGGCGCTCGGGCCGAGATCAACGCCGACCGTGCCCGGCTCGGCCAGCTCCTCGACAACCTCGTCTCGAACGCGCTCAAATTCACCCCTGCTGGGGGCCGAGTGGTGGTTAAAACGATGAGAGAGGACGGGCTGGCGGTGATCGAGGTGCGAGATACCGGCATGGGGATTCCTGCCGACGAGCAGGAGCAGCTGTTCGAGCGCTTCTTCCGGACCCGTGCCGCAACGGAGCGAGCCATCCAGGGGACAGGCCTCGGGCTGACGATCGCTCGGGCGATAGCGGAGGCGCACGGCGGTCGGATCGAGTTCGAAAGCGCGGAAGGGGTCGGCACCGTGTTCCGCGTCCAGCTGCCGCTGCGTTCGTGAGCGGACCCTTCGTCCTGGTCGCGGACGACGACGCGGACATCCGCGAGCTCGTCGCGCTGACGCTCCAGCGCAGGGGCTACGCCGTCGTCGTCGCGGCCGACGGCGCCGAGGCGGTCGAGCGAGCCCGGGAGCGCCGGCCCGACCTTGCGATCCTCGACGTGCGTATGCCCAAACTCGACGGCTACGGCGTGCTCTCTGCGCTCCGCGCCGACACCGAGGCGTCCTATGTCCCCGTGGTCGTGCTGACGGCGAGCGTGCAGGAGGGAGAGCGGGCGCGGGCGCGGGCGATCGGCGCGGAGGTGTTCCTCCAGAAGCCCTTCGACCGCAACGAGCTCCTCGCGCACGTGGAGCGGCTGCTCGCCGCCTCGCGAGGAACCGTTCAGCGGGAACGTCGATAACGGTACCCAACGCCGCGGACTGTCTCGAGCGGCGTGGCGCCGGGCGCGTTGGGGGAGAGCTTACGACGGAGGTACCCCACGTAGAGCTTGACCTGGTCGCGAGAGGCCGCGTGGGCACTTCCCCAAACCAGCTCGAGCAACTGCTCGTGGCTCAAGACCTGGTTCGGGTGCCGCACAAGCGCTGCCAGCAGCTTGAACTCCGTGGGTGTGAGCGACACTTCACGGCTGTCGAAAATGACCTGCCGCTGAGCGAAGCCGATCGCCAGCTGATCGTCCTCGTAGCGCTCGTCAAGCGCTGACTGATCTCGCGGTCGACGCAGGAGCGCCTCGACCCGTGCAACGAGTTCCTGCCGGCCGAATGGCTTCGTCACATAGTCGTCCGCTCCCCCGCGCAGGCCGCGCACCTTCTCGAGCTCGCCAGACCGAGCGGTCAGCATCAACACAGGCACGTCGCTCAAGTCTCTGATCCGCTCGAGCGTCTGCCAGCCGTCGAGATCGGGCATGGCAACGTCGAGGACGACGAGGTCGGGGGGTGCGGCGTGGAAGGCGCGCAGGCCGGCGCGCCCGTCCGGAGCCGTGGAAACCTCGTGGCCGGCGCGTACGAGCAGCATCCGCATGAGCTCTCGGATGTCCTCCTCGTCGTCGATCACGAGCACTCTTCGCTCATTCATGCCGCATTCATACCGCACCCACGGCCTGCCTCAGACCCAGGGCTGAGAGATTCCCCTGGTGGCCCGCATCCTGATCGCCGATCCCTATCCGGACATTGCACATCTCTTCGCGCAAGCGGTTTCGAGTTTCGGGCACGAGCCCACCGAGGACTGCGACGCCGATGTCGACGCCGCCATCATCGACATCGACACGGACGTCGGGCGTGCGCTTGCGCGCCGCGTCAGCTCCACTGAGCTGCCGGTCATCTGCGTCACCATCCACACGGCGACGGCACACCAGATTGCGGCTTCGCCCGGCAACCTCCTCGTGAAGCCCTTCCCGCTGCCGCAGCTTCGGGCGGCACTCGAGCACGCCCTGGAGCGCTCAGGCGCGAGATTAGGGACGGGCGCGCCGGTGCGCGGAGACGTAGTAGCGCTCGACGTACTCGAGCACAGCGCGATGCATTGAGAAGCGCGGGGCGAGACGGGCGATCGACTCCTTCATCATCCCGACCCAGCGCTCGCGGTCCTGCGTGAACGTGGGTACGACCTCCTCCTCGAGCAGGCGGTAGAGCTGCTCCCGGTCGGCCTCATCGGAGGAGCCCTCGATCGCCCAGCCGACCTCCGGGGAGTACCCCTCCGCCCACCAGCCGTCGAGCACGGAGAGGTTGAGGACGCCGTTGACCGCAGCCTTCATCCCGCTCGTGCCCGACGCCTCGAGCGGGCGCGTCGGTGTATTCAGCCAGACATCGCAGCCGCGGACGAGGGCGCGCGCAACCCCCATGTCGTAGTTCTCGAGGAAGACGACGCGGCCCTCGGCGCGGGGGTTACGGCTCAGCTCGACGATCCCCTGCATCACGTCCTTTCCGGCCACGTCTGCCGGGTGCGCCTTGCCCGCGACGACGATCTGAACCGGCAGCGCGAGCAGCCGGTCGAGGTCTGCGAAGACGAGCCCCGCCCGCTTGTAGGTGGCGAAGCGGCGGGCGAAGCCGATCGTCAGTAAATCTCGGTCGACAATCCCGGCGCGCTCGGCGAGTTGAGCCTTGGCAGCGCTGTGCACGCGCCAGATCGCGTCCGAGGCGACCTCGCGCGCGGCGGCCCAGTTCGCCTCGTCCGGCGGCGCCTCCGGGGTGACCCCGGCGGCGCGCAGAAGCTCGGCCAGCGCGGGATCGAGCCAGGTGCCAACGTGCACGCCGTTCGTGACGTGGCCGATCTCGTGGCCGAGATCGGCCCACATCTCCCGCGCAACCGCGCCGTGGAGCTCCGAGACCCCGTTCGCGTAGGCGGAAAGCCGGAGCGCGAGCGGTGTCAGGCCGAAGCCCTCCTTGTCGCCGAAGCGACCGAGCTCGAGCAGCGCGTCGCGGTCGAGGCCCGCCTCAGCCGCGAGCTCGCCGGCGTAGCGTGCGACGAGCTCCTCGTCGAAGACCTCGTTCCCGGCGGGCACCGGCGTGTGGGTGGTGAAGACGGACGAGCGGCGCACGAGCTCGAGCGCTGCCGGTGTTTCCATCCCGCCCACTACGAGCGTGCGGACGCGCTCGATCTGCAGAAACGCGGAGTGTCCTTCGTTCAGGTGGTAGACCGTCGGCTCGACGCCCAGCGCCGCGAGCGCGCGGACGCCGCCGACGCCGAGCAGGAGCTCCTGGCGCAGCCGGTGCTCGCTGTTGCCCCCGTAGAGCCGGTCGGTGACCTGGCGCAGGTGGTCGGGGTTCTCCTCGACGTCGGAGTCGAGGAGGAGCAGCGGGACCCGGCCGACGCTGGCGACCCAGATCCGCGCCACGAGCTCGGCGCCACCGGGCAACGTGATGGAGACGACGGCGCGCGAGCCATCCTTCTCCTTGAGCAGCGAGAGGGGCAGCTCGTCGGGGTCGAGGACGGGGTAGGTCTCCTGCTGCCAGCCCTCACGGGAGAGCGACTGCCGGAAGTAGCCGTGCCGGTAGAGCAGCCCGACGCCCTGCAGGGGGACGCCGGGGTCGCTCGCGGCCTTGAGGTGGTCGCCGGCCAGGATGCCGAGCCCACCGGAGTACTGCGGGAGAACGGCCGTGATGCCAAACTCTGGGGAGAAGTAGGCGATCGCGCGCGGCGCGTCCGCACCGGCCTTGCGGGCGTACCAGCGCTCACCGGTCAGGTAGCGCTCGAGGTCCTCGCGCGCGGCGCGGAGCATCTCCAGGAAGGTCGCGTCCTGGCTCAGCTCCTCGAGCCGGGCGCGGCCAACGGCCCCCAGGAGGCGGACCGGGTCGCGGCCCGTGGACTCCCACAAGTCGGGGTCGACGGCCTGGAAGATGTCTTGGCTCGCGGGGTGCCAGGACCAGCGCA
>JBKJSM010000115.1:0-2579 GCA_046594445.1 Gaiellaceae bacterium
TCCTGTCGCCGCAGCCGGCTCCGCTCCGATCGAGACGTTCAGCTGCACGGTTTCGCCGCGCTTGCGCTTCGTGCCGGCCGGCTGAGCCTGTGCGACGACCCGCCCGGCAGCCTCGTCGGAGGGGACGTACTGCACGGCCACCTTCAGACCCTGATCCGCGAACGCCTGAGCGGCCACGGCCAACTCCTTGCCGACGGCCTCCGGCACGGTCGCGTCCTCGGGAGGAGCGGTCGTCGCGGGCGGAGCGGTCGTCGTTGCCGGCGGAGCGGTCGCTGCCGGAGGGGGCGTCGTCGTCGCGGCCGGCTCCGTCGTCGTCTGCGCAGTGGCTTTCGCCACGTTCAGACGCACGGTGGCGCCGGACTTCGCCTGCTTCCCCGCAACGGGGTCCTGCGCGACGACTGTCCCGCCCGGCTGGTCGGAGGGAACGGCGACGACGTTGACCTCGAAGCCGGCGTCGCGGAGCGTCGCGGTGGCCTCCGAGGAGGTCGTGCCGACGACGTCCGGGACCGCGTTCGGCTTGCTCCCCTTGGAGACCACGAGCGCCACCGAGGAGCCTTCCTTCAGGTTCGTGCCACCCTTGGGCTCCTGCGAGACGACGATTCCCGCCTTCTTGTCCGAAAACGCTCTGGTCACGGTCGCCTTGAAGCTCGAGGTAGTCAGGTCGGCTACCGCCACGGACTCGGTCTCGCCGACGACGTCGGGCACGCTCTCGCGAGCTGGCCCCTTCGAGACCACCAGGCGCACGTCGGTGCCTTCGTCGACCTTTGTGCCTGGGTCGGGGCTCTGCTCCAATACGACCCCGCGCGGCCTCGAGCTCTCCTGGTTTTCGGCCACGGGGTCGAGCCCCGCCTCGCGCACCGCCGCCTCGGCCGGTGCCTGGCGCAGGCCGATCACTGCGGGAACCGTCTTCTCGTCCTTCTGCGTGAGGAAGTAATACGCAGCGAGGCCTCCGAGCACGAGCAGGAGCAGCGCGAGCAGCCCGGGCCAGATCGTGGGCGGACGGCGGCGCGGAACGACCTCCTCAACCTCCTCGACGACCTCGCCCTGCTCGACGAAGACTTCGCTCTCGGGGCCCCAGTCGTCGCGGACGACGGTCTCCTCGGAGGGCGGGACGATGACGGTCTCATCGTCGGCAGGATCGGGGGGAACGCGGGGAGGCGGTTCGGCCATCGCACAGTCCTCCCCGCTCGCGCAAATTTCACGCACGTATGCGTAGAGTCGGCAGATCGACGCCTATCGGACTCCGGATTCCCAGTTCGAAACCCTGCCCGGCTACTCCTTCGCGCCGCATTACATCGAGGAGGACGGCCTGCGCATGCACTACCTCGACGAGGGGGCCGGCGCCCCGGTCCTGCTCCTGCACGGCGAGCCGACCTGGTCGTACCTGTACCGAAAGATCATCCCTGAGCTCACGGGCGGCGCCCGCGCGATCGCGCCCGACTACTTCGGCTTCGGCCGCTCGGACAAGCCGCTCCGGCTGAAGGACTATTCCTACGACTTCCACGTTCGCTCGATCGCGCGCCTCGTCGAGGCGCTCGACCTGACCGGGATCACCGTCGTCGTCCAGGACTGGGGCGGCCCGATCGGGCTGCGGCTCGCCGTCGAGCAGCCGGAGCGGTTCAGCCGGCTCGTGATCATGAACACCGGCATCGGCGGCGGCCGTCCTCCCTCGGCGGAGTGGCTGCGCTTCCAGGCGTGGGTGCGCCGCCTCGGCACCGAGATGATCCCGGGCAAGCTCGTGCAGATCTCGGCCGTCCAGCCGATGAGCGAGGAGGTCGAGGAGGCCTACAGCGCGCCGTGGCCGGTGCCGGAGTCGAAGGCGGGCGTGCTCGCGTTTCCGGAGCTCGTGCCGATCTCGCCCGAGCACCCGGACACGCCGGCCCACCTGCGCGTGCGCGACGAGCTCGCGAGGTGGGAGAAGCCGGCGCTCGTGCTCTTCTCCGACTCCGATCCGATCTTCTCGCCCCAGGTCGCCGAGCGGATCGCGGCGCACATCCCCGGTGCGCTCGAGCCGGAGATCGTCGAGGGCGCCGGCCACTTCCTCCAGGAGGACCGGGGCGAGGAGATCGGCGCCCGCATCCGATGCTTCGTGACCGAGGAGATCTGATAGACTCGTAACCACGTTAATGGTTAACGAGGTTATTTCCGATCCACTCGTCGTCGCGAATCAGCTGCGCCCCGTGCTCCTTCGGCTCGCCCGCGAGCTGCGTAAGGAGACGGAGCAGCTCGGGATCACCAGCCGGCAGGTGACGCTGCTCTGGCTGATCCGCGGCCTCCCCGGCCTCAGCCTGCGCGAGCTCGCCGCCGAGGAGGGCATCTCCGCGCCGGCGCTCTCCGGGCATGTCGACCGGCTCGAGAAAGCGGAGCTGATCGCGCGCGTGCGCGACGCGGGCGACCGTCGCCGCGTCGGCCTGACCCTGACCGAGGAGGGCGAGCGGCTGCTGAAGCGCGTGCGCGCGCGCCGCACGACCTGGCTCGCCGAGCGCCTGCGCGGGCTCGACGACGACGAGGTCGCGGCGATCGAGGCTGCGATCGAGCCGCTGGGTCTGCTGCTGGGGAGACCGCTCTGACCGCCGCGC
>JBKJSM010000013.1:0-31671 GCA_046594445.1 Gaiellaceae bacterium
CCAGTCCGGCAGCGGACGGGCGAGGAAGTAATCGAGGCTCTTGTGCCGGAACTTGCGCATCCAGTCCGGCTCTGCCTTGTGCTCGGAGATCGCCTCGACCAGCTCGTGCGACAGGCCACGGCCCGACTTAAAGAAGTAGTCCTTCGCCTCGTCCGGGTTCGAGAAGCCGTACGCGTACTCCTCGCGGATCCCCTGGACGACGTCTGTCTCGGTCTCGGTCATGCCGTGACCACTTTGGGGATGAAGGCGTCGTAGCCCTCGGCCTCGAGCTTGTGCGCGAGCTCCTGCCCGCCGCTCGCGACGATCCTGCCGTCGACGAAGACGTGGACGTGGTCGGGCGTGACGTAGTTGAGGATCCGCTGGTAGTGCGTGATCAGAAGGGCGCCCATCTCGGCCCCGACGAGCTCGTTGACGCCGCCGGCGACGATCCGCAGCGCATCGATGTCGAGCCCGGAGTCGGTCTCGTCGAGCACCGCGATCTTCGGCTTCAGGAGCGCCATCTGCAGGATCTCGACGCGCTTCTTCTCGCCGCCGGAAAAGCCGTCGTTCAGGTAGCGGGAGGCGAGCTCGCGCGGCACCTTCAGTCGCTCCATCGCGGCGAGGATCTCGGTGCGGAACTCCTTGACCGGGATCGGGTCGTCTTTGCCCGCGCGCGCCTTGCGAATCGCGTTGATCGCGCTGCGGAGGAAATTCGTCACTGTCACGCCCGGGATCGCGTGCGGGTACTGGAAGGCGAGGAAGAGGCCCTTCTGCGCGCGCTCGTCGGCGCCCGCCTCGACGATGTTCTCGCCGTTGAGCAAAATCTCGCCCTCGGTGATCTCATACGCCGGGTGACCCGCCAGCGCGTAGGCCAGGGTCGACTTGCCGGAGCCGTTCGGGCCCATGATCGCGTGCTTCTCGCCGATGTCGACGGAGAGGTCCACGCCCTTGACGATCTCGGTGCCGTCCTCGAGCGCTACATGCAGGTTCTTGATCTCCAGAAAGGCCAAGCTTGTGATCCCTCTTTCCCAGGATTCGAGCGGGACTCTGACCCGCTTCGTGAGCTCATGGTAGCCGAACGCCTTTGGCGCGGAGGGCTGCTACGCTGCGATGCATGCCCTTCGGAATCGGCGTCACCGAACTCGTCATCCTCCTCGTTGCCCTGCTGGTCATCTTCGGCCCCAAGCGGCTGCCCGAGATGGGCCGCTCGCTCGGCAAGGGGATGCGCGAGTTCAAGGAGTCGATCGGCGGCAAGGACGATGACGACGAGCCCGTGCACCACCGCCTCGCCTCCGAGCTACCGCCGGCCGACGAGAACCCGGTCGTGCCGGCCGCTGAGTCGCGCGAGCGCGACACCGTCTCCTAGCAACGCGCACGTGAGCCTGTGAAGCGTCTGCCGCGGCGCCTGCAGCACGGCGAGGAAGCCACGCTCGTCGAGCATCTGGGCGAGCTGCGCACCCGCCTGCTGATCTCGCTCCTCGCGATGGCGCCCGCGTTCCTCGTCGCCTTCGCCTTCCAGGAACGGCTCGTGCGCTGGCTGTCGAAGCCGCTGCCCGACGACAAGGCCCTCGTCACGCTCGGCGTCGTCGAGCCCTTCACGACCGCGGTCAAGATCAGCCTCGCGGTCGCCGTCGCCGTGACGCTGCCGATCCTCCTTTACCAGATCTGGTCGTTTCTCGCCCCCGCGATCCAGGAGCACGTCCAGCGCACGGTGGCGGTCTTCGCGACGTTCTCGACCATCCTCTTCGCGGGCGGCGTCGCGTTCTCGTACTTCGTCGTCATGCCACGCGCGCTCGACTTCCTGACGAACTTCAACGACGACGTCTTCCAGGTGCAGATCCGGGCGAGCTACTACTTCTCGTTCGTGACCCTGACCCTGCTCGCGACGGGGCTCGCCTTCCAGATGCCGATCTTTATCCTCGCGCTCGTTCGCCTGCGGGTGCTGACGGCGGCCAAGCTCCGGAAGAACCGCCGGATCGGGATGGTGGGCATGCTCGTCTTCGCGATCCTGCTCCCCACCGTCGACCCGGTTTCGCTCGCGCTGGAGGTCGTCCCGCTCCTGATCCTCTTCGAACTCTCGATCTGGCTCTCGGGGTACATGGAGAAGCGCTGGAACATCGCCGACGAGAAGTCGCGCTGGAGCACCGAGGAGCCCGAGGAGTGAGGGTCCTCTCGGCCGATTGGGTGCTTCCGGTCGAGGGGGCGCCGATCGAGCGGGGAGCAATCAGGATCGAGGACGGCCGCATCGCTGCGATCGGGACGATCGAGGAGCTCGGCGAGGGCGAGCACTTCGCCGGAGCCGCGATCGTGCCCGGCTTCGTGAACGCGCACACGCATCTGGAGTACGCGGTCTACGCAGGCTTCGGAGACGGGCTGTCTTTCGCGCCGTGGATCGTGCGGCACATCGAGCGCAAGGCCCGGCTCGAGCGCGCGGACATGGAGTCGGTCGCCCGGCTCGGCGCCGCCGAATGCCTTCGCTCCGGAATCACGACCGTCGGCGACCTCGCGTTCTCGGGGGCCAGCGCGCACGCGTGCAACGAGCTCGGGCTGCGCGCGATCGTCTACCTCGAGGTGTTCGGCCGGGAAGCCGCCGACGCGCTGAAGATGTTCGAGGACAAGCGGACGTACGTCGCCGACTCGTTGTCGGAGCGCGTTCGGGTGGGCGTTTCGCCGCACGCTCCTTACACCTGCTCGACTGCGGTGTATGCGGCCTGCATGGAGCTCGACCTCCCGCTCGCGACGCATTTGAACGAGAGCCAGGACGAGCTGGACTGGGTGACCAGCGGGGCAGGGCCGTGGCAGCCACTCGCCGAGATGCTCGTCGAACCGGACGGGCAGAGTGGGATCAGAACGCTCGCCGCAGCCGGCCTGCTCGATGCGCGGATCGTCGCGGCGCATTGCGTCAAGGTCGATGCCGAAGAGATCGGCCTGCTCGCTCGGCACGACGTCGCTGTCGTGCACTGCCCGCGCTCGAACGCGCTGCTCGGGTGCGGGATCGCGCCGCTCACCGAGCTGCGAGCGGCGGGGCTGCGCCTGGGGATCGGCACGGACGGCGTCTCCTCCGTCCCGTCCCACGATTACTTCGAGGAGCTGCGCACCACGATCGGCGTCGCCCGCGCCCGCGACGAGCGAGCCGACGCGCTCTCGGCAACGGAGGCGCTCGAGCTCGCAACCCTGGGCGGCGCCCGCGCGCTCGGGCTCGACGCGGAGATCGGGTCGCTCGTGCCCGGAAAGCGCGCGGACGTCGCGATCGTCGCGCTCGCGGGCTCGTCGTATCTACCATGGGAGGATCCCGCGGCCGCTGTCGTCTACGGCGGTGCTCCTGAGCGGGTCCTGGCTACCCTCGTCGACGGCGAGGCGCGATACGAGAGAGGAGGGTTCGAATGGCACGAGCTGATCGACGCAGCGCACGCAGCGCGCGCACGCATGCTCCATCCCGCAGCAGCAAGCGCGACAGCGACCTCGTAGCGGTGGAGGACACGCTCTTCTTCACGCGGCTGCGCCAGCACGCGAAGTGGATGTTCGTCTTCCTCGCGCTCGTCTTCGGACTTGGCTTCGTTCTCTTCGGAATCGGCTCCGACCAGGGCACCGGAATCGGCGACCTGCTGCGCGACGGCGGCGGCGCGACCAACGGCGGCGTCTCCGTATCCGAGGCGCGCGAGCGGGTCGAGAAGCAGCCGAAGAGCGCCGACGCGCAGCGCACGCTCGCGACCGCGCTCCAGGAGACCGGCCAGACCGACGAGGCCGTCGTCGTGCTCAACCGCTATCTCGCCCTCAGACCGAAGGATCAGGACGCGCTCCGCGAGCTCGCCGGCGTCCACCTCGGGCGCGCGACCACCCTCGCGCAGAAGGCGCAGGCAGCCCAGGTGCGCGCGAGCTATCTCACCTTCGGTTCGACGTTCAGCACGCCGCTCGACCTCGGCGACGGCGCGACACTCGGCCCCGATCCGATCGACGAGGCGATCTCGACGCAGGCGAACCAGGAGGTCAGCGAGGCGTATGGAGCGTCCCAGACGGCCTTCCAGAAGGCCGAGCAGACCTACGACAAGCTCGCCGCGGCTGCGCCGAACGACCCCAACATCCAGCTCGAGCTCGCGCAAGCGGCTCAGCAGAGCGGCAACCTGCTCAAGGCGATCGCGGCGTACGAGCAGTTCCTGAAGCTCGCTCCCGACGATCCGAGCGCGCCGATCGTCAAGCAGCAGATCGCACAGCTGAAGGCCGCGCAGGCGCCGGCGTCCTCCGGTTAGACTCACCTGCGTCCGGGAAGGTACGGCGCACATTCTGTCGGCGAGACCGGGGGCACATATGAATTTCGACGTCAAGACCGAGAAGCTGAGCGACGACCAATACGTGATCTCCCTCGCGGGTGAGGTCGATCTCTACACCGCGCCGGAGTTCAAGCAGCAGCTCCTCGAGGTGATCGAACAGGGTGGGAAGGACGTCGTCGTCGACCTCACCGACACGACCTTCATCGACTCGACGACGCTCGGCGTGCTCGTGGGCGGCGTCAAGCGGCTGCGCACGAACGAAGGCCAGCTCTCGCTCGTCTGCAGCGACCGGAACATCACGAAGATTTTCGAGATCACCGGCCTCGACCGCGTCTTCACGATCCACCCGACGCGCGAAGCAGCTGTCGGCAGCGGGTCCGCCGCCTAGTAGGGTGCGCTGGCGCGCGCCGGCTGCTGCGTGCGCGGTCACGTACCGTCATCGGTGATCGAAAGCCTGGCCTGCACAAGATCCGGGTTCTTTGAAGCGTCCGGCCGCGGTCGCCGCGGCACAATGAGACGTCCTCGAGCATCGGGGCGAACACCCGCGCGTTAGCGCGCGGATGAGGGCACCGCGCGGCGGGATTCAGCTGCGAGGAAATGTTCGCACGGGATTGACTCCTGACAGCGCATGTGCAAACAGTCTCACTCCCGCTTTGTGGCCGTTCCGGCCTTGCAGAAAGGAGGGTGACGACTTCGCTAAAGCCAATGTGAACACCACGGGACGTTCTGCCAGCATGCGGCACTGGCGTACATCATTAATTTGGAGGTACGCAGTCATGAGGAGAATGGTCGTTGTCTCAGCAGCCGTAATCGCTATTGCTGCCGCAGGGCTGATTTCACCGCCCACCGCAAGCGCTAGCCACTGTTCATACAGCGCGAGCTCCGTGCTCCAGAGCGGAAGCAATCTGTGGGGCCGCGGGAGCGCAACCTGTAGCCCCGACACCTACATCGACGTCATCGTTTGCCTGCAGCGTTGGAATGGGTCCAGCTGGCAGTGGGCGAACTGCAGCCAGCAGAATGGCCAGCTAGCAGCATCCACCGGATCCACGTTCTATAGCCTTCAGGATGACTGCGGCAGCTCGACAGCCTTCCGCTCCGCCTTCAACATCTACGTTCACGGTGCGTGGCAGGGCTACAAATACGGGTCACAACACAACTGCTAACTCCGGCGGGGGAGGGCACCCGAAAGTGCCCTCCCCTCTCTCTCGCCGGAACCGTACGAACACGCGGGACCGCCACAGTCAAGCTCGCCCGTGCGGACGAGCGAATGACTACAGTGCCGCAATCGACCAGAAATTGATCACATGGGTGTCTTCGAAGGAAATTCTTGCGGCTGGAGTCGCCTTCGCGGCACTTCTGGCCGGGTGTGGGACGAGCGGGCTCCCCGAGGGCGGCGATGTGGGGCGTGGGAAAGAGCTATTCGCCGAGGGGTGTGGACGATGTCACGTTTTAGCCGATGCGGGCTCGAAGGGCGTCATCGGCCCGAACCTCGACGACGCGTTCCGGCAGTCGCGGGCGGACGGGCTGGGCCAAAACACGATCGCGTCGGTCGTGCGCGGTCAGATCGCGTACCCGATCGAGGAGCCGACCACGGGCCTGCCCGGAATGCCGGCCGACATCTTCACGGGGCAGGACGCCGATTCGGTTGCGCTGTATGTCGCCTCCGTGGCCGCGCTCCCGGTGCGCGCGCAGCCGGGCGCCGTGGCAGGCGGTGGGAAGGGCAAGGCCAAGGACGGCGAAGCGATCTTCGCCGAGGCGGGGTGCGGCAGCTGCCATACGCTCGCGGCCGCAGGCGCGAGCGGGAACGTCGGCCCCAACCTCGACGAGACGAAGCCTTCCAAGGAGCTCGCCGTCGACCGCGTCACGAAGGGGAAGGGGGCGATGCCATCGTTCAAGGACTCGTACTCGGCTGACGAGATCGAAGGCGTCGCCGACTACGTCGCCACGAACGCCGGCAAGTAACCAGTCCATCCGGGACATGCCGGGGTCAGAGCCCGTCACGTCCCGTGCGGACGCGTCCTCCCCGGCTACGCCGGCACGATGTCGAGCTCACCACGCAGCAGCTGCTCCACACGCGGCGCGATGCTGCCGTCGCCCGCGTAGCTGCTCCAGGGCCACTCCTCCGGGCGGTCGCACAGGCCTGCTGCGACCGGATTGAGCGCGAAGTAGCGCAGACATTCGAGGTAGTGCTCCTCGGTCTCGACGAGCCCTGCCTTGTACCGACCCTGTACCAGACTCCCGCGACGACCATGCCGGCTGTTGAACTCCTCCACGTACGTCGCGAGCAGGAACTGCATGCCGGGAGCGAGAGTCGGCTTCGGCGTCTGGATCAGTAGGTGTACGTGGTTCGTCAACAAGCAGAAGCCGTGCAGCTTCCACTCAGCACGCTTGACCGCCAGGCCGAGCAGCTGGCAGAACGAGAAGTAGTCGAACGGTGCTCGGAAGAACACCTCGCTATCGGTCGCCCTCTGCGTGACGTGGTAGACCCCGTTTGCCACGTGGATTCTCGGTGGGCGCGGCATGGCACGAGGCTAGCGACGCTGGTCGCTCCGGGATAGTGGCTCTTTGGGACACGACGGGCTCTGACCCCGGCACGTCCGTAAGGGACGAGCCGCGGGCTAGGTCGCCGCGCCGAGATCGACGACGACGTGCGTGATCGGCACGCCGAAGCGCTCGCGGGCGTTACCGACGATGTCTTGCTCCAGCCAGTTCGAGCGGCCCACGGGATGGGTGGAGATGACGATCTCGTCCGCGCCGAACGTGCGCAGGGCGTCCTCGATCGCCTGGAGCGGGTCGCCGTCCCCGACCTCCCCGTGCGCCTGGACGCCCAGCGTGCGGAGCTGCGCCAGGCTCGCGTCGAGCCGCTGCTGGGCAGCCGCGCGCGCCCCGTCCTCGTCGGACGCCCACGTGCGCACCTGCGAGTTGAGCGCCGGACACACGACGAGCACCTGTTCGTTCACCCCCTCCGCCTTGCTGCGCAGGATCGACAGGAGCTCCGCGCCGCCCACCGTCTCGTTGGCGATCACGAGGATCCTCCGCTCGTCCTCTCCTCCCGGCCGCCGAATCGCCGTGCGCTCGACCGGCTCGCTCGAGCGCCCCCGCAGCCACAGCCACACCGCAGCGGCGGACAGGGCGACGAAGACCACGAATCCGAGCCAGGGCGCGATCACGGACGCGCCGACGATCAGCGCGAAGTAGCCGACCGTCAGCAGCAGGAAGCGGTAGGCCTCTGCTTCGCTGCGGAAGGGGTTGCGCGCCACCGGATCTAGATGAGGTAGATCGTCGAGTACACGACGATCCACATCACGTCGACGAAGTGCCAGTAGATTCCCGGGAGCTCGACGCCGTGGTGGTGCTCCGGCGTGAAGTGACCGCGGAACGCGCGCACGGTCGCAACGCCGAGCAATGTCAGCCCGATCGCGACGTGCGCCCCGTGCAGGCCGGTGAGCCCGAAGAAGATCGACCCGAAGGCGCCGTCGGAGGGGTTGAAGCCGATCCGGGCATACTCGAGCATCTGGGTGAGCAGGAACGCGAGCCCCATCATGAACGTGAGCACGAGGCCCGCCTTCAGCCCGGCCCGGTTGCCGCGCTTGATCGACTGGAGCGCCCAGTGCATCGTGAAGCTCGAGGTGAGCAGGACGGCCGTGTTCATGCCCGCGACGAACACGGGCAGGTGAAACGGCTCGAGCGGCCATGCCTGCGCCTCGGGATTGACGACGCGAACGAAGAAGTAGGCCGTGAAGAAGGCCCCGAACAGCATCGCCTCGGAGGCGATGAAGAGCAACATCCCGAGTGTCGTCGCGTCGATCCGCGAGCTCTTGTTCGCGATCGGGGGGCCGTGATGCGTGGCGTGCGAGTCGGCGTGTGCGCTCATGTCGCTGCGACCTCCGCCGGCTCGACGACGACGTGCTCGACCGGAACCTTCGCCTCACTCCGCAGCCGGCCGATCAGGTCGCGGCGCAGCCAGGAGCCTCGCTCCGCCGGGAAGGTCGAGACGAGGATCGAGTCGACACGCTCGTCCCGGACCGCGTGCATGGCGGCGGCGAACGGATCGGGGTGCGCCACCTGACCATGCGCCTCGATCCCCTCGGAGCGGAGCTGCGTGAGAGCCTGGCGCAGCCGGCGCTCGGCATCCGGGTGCGAGCCCCGCGTCGGGTCGCTCTGCGGGCAGACGATCAGGAAGCTCGTGCCCTTGCCTGCCTGCGCTTTCTCGCGGATCCGCGCCAGCAACGGCTCGCCGAGCACGGTTTCGTTGGCGAGCACGAGGACGTTCTCCGACCCGGTGCGAGCCGCGACGTCGGAGACGACGTGCTCGACCGGAATCCCGCCCGCCGACTTTCGGATCTCGTCGAGCAGGTTCCGCCGGCGCCACCCGGACTTCGCCTCGGGATGCGTCGAAACCACGATCTCGTCCGGCTCCTCCACCGCGATCGCGTCCCTGACGGCGGTGAGCGGATCGTTGTCGACCACATTGCCGACGGCGGGGATCCCCGCTTCTCTGAAGCGCGAGAGCGTCCGCTCCAGCCTCCGGCCGGCCGCGGCCCTGCGCGTGTCGTGGTAGACGACGTAGCCCTCGCGCGCCGCGTTGACCGGCGCGATCACGACCACGAGCGCGTTCTGACCCTCGACGCGGCTGCGCACGGCGTCGAGCAACTCGTCGCCCGTCAGGGTCTCGTTCGCGACGACCAGGATTTTGTGGCGCTCCTCGCTCAGCGCACGACCTCCTCGTCCTCTTGGCCCGTCGTCGCCGCACCGCCGCGGAGCACGGCATGCCGTGCTCCGGGAACGCCGTACTCGTAGGGGCCGCCGACCACCTGCGGGATCTCGTCGAAGTTGAAGATGGGCGGCGGCGAGCTCACCTGCCACTCGAGCGTCAGCGCGCGCCAAGGATTCGAGGGGGCGATCGCCCCGCGCTTCCAGCTGACGATCATGTTGTAGAAAAAGATGATCGTCGAGGCGCCGAGCAGGAACGAGAACGCCGAGATGATCATGTTCCAATCCCCGAACTCCGCGGCGTAATCGGCGACGCGGCGGGGCATTCCCTGGAGCCCGACCCAGTGCATCGGGAAGAAGGTGCCGTTGAAGCCGATGAACGTGAGCCAGAAGTGGAGCTTGCCGAGCCGCTCGTTGTACATCCGGCCGGTCATCTTCGGGAACCAGTAGTAGATCCCGGCAAAGATCGTGAAGACCGAGCCGCCGAAGAGCACGTAGTGGATGTGCGCGACGATGAAGTAGGTGTCCGAGGCGGCGATGTCGATCGGCACCGAGGCGAGGAAGATCCCCGAGAGCCCGCCGAGCACGAACATCGAAATGAAGCCGAGCGCGAACAGCATCGGCGTGCGGAAGTGGAGCTTCCCCTCCCACATCGTCGCGAGCCAGGAGAAGATCTTGATCCCGGTCGGTACCGCGATGATCATCGAAGTCACCATCATCGGCACGCGCAGCCACGGCGCCATGCCAGCCACGAACATGTGGTGCGCCCAGACGGAGAAGCCGAGGACGAGGATCCCCATCAGCGAGAGGGCCATCAGGCGGTAGCCGAAGATCGGCTTGCGCGAGAAGACGGCCATCACTTCGGAGATGATCCCGAAGCCGGGCAGCATCATGATGTAGACGGCCGGGTGCGAGTAGAACCAGAAGATGTGCTGGTAGCCGAGCACGTAGCCGCCCTCGTCCACCCTGAAGAAGTTCGTGTGCATCACCCGGTCGAACATCACGAAGAACTGCGAGCCGGCGATGAACGGGGTTGCGATCACGACGAGCAGCGACGTCGTGAAGTTCGCCCAGACGAGCAGCGGCATCCGCCAGAAGGTCATCCCCGGCGCGCGCATCGTGATGATCGTGACCAGGAAGTTGAGCGCGGTCATGATCGAGGACGCGCCGGCCCACTGGACTCCCATGTTGAAGAAGACCTGGCCGAGCGGCTGATCCGAAGCGAGCGGCGCATAGCTCGTCCAACCGGTCGCGAAGGCGCCGCCCGGAGCCAGGAACGCGGCCAGGAACATGATCCCGGCGATCGGCAGCAGCCAGTAGGAGAGCGCGTTCAGGCGCGGGAACGCCATGTCCGGCGCGCCGAGCATCAGCGGCACAGCGAAGTTCGCGAGCCCCGCGAAGGCCGGGATGATGAAGAGGAAGATCATCAGCGCCGCGTGCTCGGAGACGAGCCCGTTGTAGGTCTGCGTATCGACGATCTGCATGTCAGGCTTCGCGAGCTCGGCGCGCACGAGCATCGCCATCAGGCCGCCGCAGACGAAGAAGAAGAACGTCGTCACGAGGTACTGGACGCCGATCACCTTGTGGTCGGTGTTCACCTTGAAGTAGTCGCGCCAGCTGTAGGCGCCGTGACTCGCGTGGTCGTCCACGCGCGTTTCGCGCCCGGAGATGTAGTAGGCCCAGTAGTCGAAGGCGCCGATCCCCGTCAGGAAGCCGATCGGCGCCATGGTCAGGGACGCGACCACCGTGATGATCGTCCAGTCGAACGTCGGCTCGTAGTGCCCGAGCCAGCGGAAGAAGACGACGAGTCCCGTGCCAATGGCCCAGAAGAGCGGCGTCGTCCAGGCGGCGCGGATGAAGCCCGGACGGGTCAGGTGCTGCATGCCTCGCCGCGGCGGAGCGGGCGCGTGGTGGCTCTCGGGTGAGGTGTTGACGAGCTCGGTCACTTCTTCTGGCCCTCCGCCAGATACTGCACGAGTGCGTCGAGCTGCTGCTCGGTGAGCGACTTGTCGTAGGTGTTCGGCATCACGTCGGGCTGGTAGCCGGCGGCAAGCTGGGCAGTCGGATCGACGATCGACTCGAGCAGGAACTCGTCGAGCGGCCGCCCGCCGGGGTCGACGTTGTTCAGGTCTGGGCCGACCTGCGCATCCGTTCCAGCCGGCGCGAAGGCGTGGCAGCCGCCGCAACCGGCCGTGGCGAAGACCGCCTCGCCGGCGTCGGCGTCGCTCGCACCGCCCGACCCGCCGGCGAGGAACTTGTCGTACTCGCCGCGCTCGACGACCCGCACGGGCGCGCGCATCGTCGCGTGACCGAGCCCGCAAAGCTCCGTGCACATCAGCGCGTAGTTGCCGAGCCGCGTCGGGGTGATCACGAGTGTCGTCTCGATCCCCGGGACGGCGTCCGACTTCTGGCCGAACTCGGGCACCCAGAACGAGTGGATCACGTCGAGCGAGTGCAGCGTCAGCTTGACGGCCTCGCCCACCGGCAGCACGAGCTCGCCGGCGACGACCTTCTCGTCGCCCGGGTACTCGAACTTCCACGCGAACTGCTGCGCCGTGACCGCGATCCGGATCGGGTTCGGGCCGGCGTCGTCGTTCCTCGCCAGGACGATCGCGCTGACGATCGAGATCGCGGTCACGAGCACGGCGGGAATCGCGGTCCAGACGATCTCGAGCCCGGTGTGCCCGTGGATCGGCGGGCCGTCGGTGTCGTCGTCCGGCTGGACGCGGAACTTCAGCACCGAGTAGGCGATCGCCGCGGCCACGACCGCGAAGACGCCGACGCAGATCCAGGTCGTGAACCAGAACGTGAACTCGATCCGGTCCATCTCCTCGGAGGCCGAGGTGGGGAGCCACGGAATGAGCAGCGCGGCGGCCGACGCGAGGATTCCCGCGATGATGGCGTACACCGTGATCCGGACGATCGAGCCCCTGCGCACCGCGGCGAGCCTACCTCAATCCGCATCCGAAACGGCGCTACGAACGTTCGTTACAAGACCCCGAAATCGGGGAATAACCATCACGCACCCCCCCGCCTACAAGGAGGACGCAATGGGTCTTGGAGTGAGCATCTTTCTGATCGCGGTCGGCGCAATCCTGACCTGGGCCGTGAACGCATCGGTCTCCGGCCTGGAGCTGACCACGATCGGCGTGATCTTGATGGTCGTCGGGGCCCTCGGCCTCGTGCTGTCGATGATCTTCTGGTCGTCGTGGGGCGGCTTCGCCAACGGCTCCCGCCGGACGACCACGTACGTCGAGGACGGTCCCCGCTAGCTCACCGGAATCGATCGGATTGCGAAGAGGCGGCCTCCGGGCCGCCTCTTCTCGTTCTCAGGCGAGCGGCAGCTCGAACAAGAAGGTCGAGCCACGGCCCGGCTGGGACTCGACCCGAAGCCGGCCGCCCATCCGCCGTACGAGCTCGCGGCAGATGTAGAGACCGAGCCCCGTGCCGCCAACCCCCCGGGAGAGGTCGGGGTCGAGGCGGTAGAACTTCTCGAAGATCCGGTCGTGCTCGGTAGCGGGGATCCCGAGGCCGCGATCCCGGACGGAGAAGCGCAGGCGCCCGTCGGCCGGCTCGAGCGCCAGCTCGATGCGGCCGCCGGCGGGCGAGTACTTGACCGCGTTCTCGACGAGGTTCACCAGCACCTGCCTGAGCCCGTCCGGGTCGGCCGCGACGTCCAAGCCCGGCTCGGGCGCGGTCAGCAGGAGCTCGATGCCCGGAGGAAGGTGCGCCTCGGCAGAGGCGATCACACCGCGGGCAAGCTCGGACGCGTCCGCCCGGCCGATCGACACGATCGCGGCGCCCGAGTCGAGCCGGCTCGCGAAGAGGATGTCGTTCACGATTCGCGCCAGCCGCTCAGACTCGCCGGCGATCACCTCGAGCATCCCCGCCTGCTGCTCGGCGTCGAGCACGATGTCGTCGCGTTGCAGGGTCATGGCGGCGCCGTAAATGGCGGCGAGCGGCGTGCGCAGCTCGTGCGAGACGGTCGCGACGAAATCGCTCTTGTGCTGCTCGACGGCGCGCTCCTCGGTCAGGTCACGGAACGCGTACACCGTCCCGTGCGGGAACTCGGCAGCAGTCAGCGACAGCCAGCGCTCGCCCTGGGCGCCCTCCACCGGAAACGTCTGCGGCCGCTCCCGCGATTGCTCGAGCGGCCACGCAGGAAGCGCCTCCGCCGCACGAGCGCCGACGAGCTCGTGCTCGGCGAGCCCGGTGACACGGGCCGCGGCGGGATTCCAGAGCCGCACGACGCCATCCCGGCCGACGAGGAAGACGCCGTCGCCGACGAACTCGAGCGCCTGTGACGCCTGGGCCCGACGGGTCAGCTCGGCCTCGACCTCCTTCTGCTCGGTCACGTCCCGGAACGACCACAGCCAGCCGTAGTACTCGCCGTCGGCCCCGCGCACAGCGGCGCCGTAGCGGTCGAGCACGCGCCCGTTCTTCAGGCGGATCTCCTCCCGTCCCGTTTCCTCCGGGTGTGCGTAGAGGTAGTCGACGCGACGGCGGAAGGTCTCTGGGTCCTCGACCCGAGAGAGGGCCTCCTCGAGCGCTGCTTCGTCCGATTCGGCGGTCAAGAGGTCGTCCGTGAACTCCCAGAGCTCGGCGAAGCGGCGGTTGTACGAGATCATCCGGCCCTCCCGGGAGACGACCAGCAAGCCGTCCAGCGAGGCCTCCTGCTGCGCCTCGAGCAGCGTGCCGCGGAAGCTCAGCTCGTGGACGAGCCGCGAGTTGTCGATCGCGACCGCGGCTCGTCGTGCGAGCTCGCCGGCGAGAGCGAGATCGACGGCCGTGTAGCGGCCGGACTGGCGCGAGCCGATCGCGAGCACGCCCAGCGCCACGCCCCTGGCGACGAGCGGGACGAGCATCATCGACTGCGAGGCAACGCTCTCCATCGCCGAGCGATCTGCTCCGAGCTGCTCAAGATGCTCGTAGAACTCGGCCGAGACCTCCGAGAAGACAACTGCCTCGGCCCGGTCGAACACCGTCGCCATGAACGCGGGAGAGTCCGGCCCTAGCGAGTACGAACGAGGGAGCGACTCGACCACGGGCTGCAGCTCGGGGTCCGCGTGCGCGCACGCGACGCGGACGAGCTGGTCGCCTTCCGCGAGGAAGATGTGGAGGGAGTCCGCCAGCTCGGGCACGACGACGCTGACGATGCTCGCGAAGAGCTCGTCGGCGGCCAGCGAGGACGCGAAGAGCTCGCCCGCCTCCGCCAGGAGACGCAGCCTGGCATCGGCGCGGCGCTGGGCCGTCACCTCCATGATCACGCCGCCTACTCCGATCACCTCCCCGCTCGAGGTGCGCACGGGGTAGTAGCTCGACAGCCAGTGCCTCTCCTCACCCGGGCCGCGCGCCCGCTCGTCGGTCGCTTCCGTGTGGACGGCCGGCTCTCCCGACTCGAGCACGCGCCGATAGAGCGGCTCCAGGGTCGGCGCCAGAGTGGGAATCACCTCGGCGAGCGTGCGGCCGATGTGCTCCTCGGCGGGAATCCCGTTCAGCGCCGCGAGCGCGTCGTTGACGCGGACGAACCGCAGCTCGCGATCCCAGAAGCCGATCCCGACGGGCGCCGAGGCGAGCAGCGTCTCGAGTTGCGCGTCGACGAGCTCGTCGGGCCTGCGGCTCACCTGAACCTCCTCGTCGTTCTCGCCCACCGCCAAGATCGTGCGACCGGAGTCGCGCTAGTGGGCCGTGCAGGGATCGAACCTGCGACCTTGGGATTAAGAGTCCCCTGCTCTACCAGCTGAGCTAACGGCCCCGCGGCGAGGGAGTGTAGCCACTGGCGAAGCGCCCTCCTCTGTACGATTCCGCGCCGATGACCGACGTTGCCATCGTCGGAGCCGGCTACGTCGGCGTCCCGCTCGCCCAGGTGTTCGCAGAGGCGGGCCGCAGCGTGCTGCTCGTCGACCGCGACGCCGCCCGCGTCGAGATGTTGAACCGGGGTGAGAGCTACATCGAGGACGTCCCGTCGGAGGCGCTGGCAAGGCTCGTCAGCCACCACGGGCTCCGCGCCACGACCGACTACGACGAGCTGCGCGACGCCGACGCGATCCTGATCGCGCTGCCGACCCCGCTCTCCAAGCAGCGAGAGCCCGACCTGACGATCGTGAACTCCGCCACCGAGGAGATCGCCAAGCGCTTGCGCAAGGGTCATCTCGTCGTGCTCGAGTCGACGACCTACCCGGGAACGACGCGCGAGGAGATCCTGCCCCGGCTCGAGTCGACGGGCCTGAAGGTCGGCGAGGACTTCTACCTTGCCTTCTCGCCCGAGCGCGTCGATCCGGGCCGGACGGACTGGACGACGAAGAACGTGCCCAAGGTGGTCGGGGGGATCACCGACGCCTGCACCGACCGCGCGGCCGAGCTGTACGCCTCCGCGGTGGACACCGTGCACCGGGTCACCTCGCCGGAGTCCGCGGAGCTGACGAAGCTGCTGGAGAACATCTTCCGCTCCGTCAACATCGCGCTCGTCAACGAGCTCGCGCAGCTGTGCGAGCGGATGAAGATCGACTTCTGGGAAGTCGTCGACGCGGCCGCCACTAAGCCGTTCGGCTTCATGAGCTTCAAGCCCGGGCCTGGGCTCGGCGGGCACTGCATCCCGATCGACCCCTTCTACCTCACCTGGAAGGCGCGGGAATACGACTTCTACACCGAGTTCATCGAGCTCGCCGGCAAGGTGAACGAGAACATGCCGTATCACTGCCGCTCGCTGATCTCGCAGGCGCTGAACCACGGCAAGCAGCTTTCGCTGAAGGGCTCGCGCGTGCTCGTCCTCGGCGTCGCGTACAAGCCGAACATCGGCGACATGCGCGAGAGCCCGGCGCTGAAGCTGATCGAGCTGCTCCGGGCCGCGGGCGCCGAGATCTCCTACCACGATCCGCACGTGCCCGAGCTGCCCGACTTCGAGCTCTCGTCCGTCCCGCTCGAGCCGGAGCGCTTCGACTGCCTCGCGATCGTGACCGACCACGCCGGCATCGATTACGAAGCGCTCGTCGGCGGTGACGCCGTGATCGTCGACTTCCGCAACGCCACCGGCGAGAAGGGCCGCCTCAGCGAGAGAGTCTGGAAGCTGTGAGCACGACCGTGGGCCTGGCGGGCCTCGGGTACTGGGGCCCAAACCTGGCCCGCAACTTCGACCAGCTCGCCGACCTCGCCTGGCTCTGCGACCTCGAGGACGACCAACGCGCCGCGTTCTCGTCGCGCTATCCGCGCGCGCGGGCCACGGGGGACTTCGCCGAGATGCTCGCCGATCCCGAGCTGGACGCCGTTGTGATCGCGACTCCTGTCCCCACGCACTACGCGCTGGCCAAGCAGGCGCTGGAAGCAGGCAAGCACGTCCTCGTCGAGAAGCCGCCGGCGATGAAGGGCGCGGAGATGGACGAGCTCGTCGCGATCGCGGCCGAGCGCGACCTCGTCCTGATGCCGGGTCATCTGCTGCTCTACCACCCCGGCGTGCGCAAGCTCAAGGAGCTCGTCGACAAGGGCGAGCTGGGCGACGTGCTCTGCGTCTACACGAACCGGCAGAACCTCGGCATCGTGCGGACGAACGAGAACGCGCTCTGGTCGCTCGGCGTCCACGACCTCTCCGTGATCCTCTGGCTGATCGGCGAGGACCCCGTCGAGGCGGTCGCGCACGGACGGGACTTCCTCACCGACGGCGTCGAGGACGTCGTCTTCTGCTACCTGCGCTTCCCCTCGGGGAAGATCGCGCACATGCACCTCTCCTGGCTCGACCCGCACAAGATGCGGCGGATGACCGTCGTCGGGCGCGAGAAGATGGTCGTCTTCGACGACATGGAGCTCGAGCGCAAGGTGACGGTCTACGAGAAGGGGCCCTGGAAGCAGGCCGAAGCCTACGGAGAGTGGCAGACGCGGACCGGGGACATCCACATTCCGAAGATCGACACCGCCGAGCCCCTCCGCCTCGAGTGCGCCGCGTTTCTCGACCTGATCGCCGGTGAGGGCGAGCTCGATCGGCGCGCCGTGGCCGAGGACGGGGCGATGGTCGTGCGCGCGCTCGACCGCCTCACGGAATCGCTACGTGGCTGACGTTCACCCCAGTGCGATCGTCTACGACGGGACGGTGCTCGGGGAGGGCGTCAAGGTGCTCGAGAACGCCGTCGTCGGCAAGCAGCCAACGCTCTCCCCGCGCTCGACGGCGAAGCGCGAGCCTCTTCCGCCGGCGACGATCGGCGACGGCACGATCGTCTCCACCGGCGCGATCGTCTTCGCCGGCGCCACCGTCGGAGCGCGCGTGATCCTCGGCGACCAGTCCTGCGTGCGCGAGCGCGTCGAGATCGGCGACGACGTCGTCCTCGGTCGCGGCTCCTATGTCGAGAACGACACGACGATCGGCGCGATGACGAAGATCCAGGCCGACGCGTACATCACGGCCTACTCGACGCTCGAGGAGCACGTCTTCATCGCGCCCTGCGTCGTGACGACGAACGACAACTGGATGGGGCGCACCGAGAAGCGCTTCGGCAACGTCAAGGGCCCGACGATCCGGCGTGGCGCGCGGATCGGCGGAGGAGCGATTCTCTGTCCCGCAGTGGAGATCGGCGAGGAGGCGTTCGTCGGTGCCGGCGCGGTCGTGACGAAGGACGTTCCTGCCCGGGCGGTGATGGTCGGCAACCCGGCTCGCCAGCTGCGCGAGGTGCCCGACGAGGAGCTGCTCGAGAACCAGTAGCGCAGGAGGGTCTGGCGGATTGTCGCTCGTCGCTGGGGTGCGCTGGGCGTTCCGAGGCAAGGACGCAGGGAGTGCCGGTAGTGGTTGCTATCGGCACGACTGAGGACGCCGCCTCGGGGCGTCCAGCGCGGCCCGGTGACTCAGCCGAGATTTCGCCAGACCCTCCTACTAGGCTTTGACGATTACGAGGCGGTAGCGTCCGGCGCCGCGCGAGCCGAGCTTCACCTGCACGTAGTGCGTACCCGCCGCGGCAGCCCGATAGGCGAGGTACTCGCGCGGCCCAGGCCGGGCGGACTGACGCGCAACCAGCCGGAGGGAAGAGAGGTCGTTGATGCGCGTCGTGCCCGGCCGCCACAGGATCAGGTTCGTGTCCGTGCCGGCCGGGCCGCGAACGCTCACGTACACATGCTGGCCGCGCCGGAGCCTGATCGCGTAGACGTCGTTCTGGTCGTCCCAAAAGTCGAGCGTCGCCTCGAAACGGCTCGTCTGCCCCCAGATCGCCGCTGCGGCCTTGCCGGCGTCGTCATTCGGCTCTAGGCGATCCCGCGGGGGGATCGGGCCGTCGAGGGCGCGGAGGGCGTCGGTGACGTCGAGCCGCCCCCAGCCGCTGAGCGGGTCACGCCGGAGCGGGCAGTCGCGGCACCCCGTCGCGGCGTTGACATCCCGCGCGGTTTGCGTCAGGAGCGCCGTCACCTGCTCGGGCCGGAGCTTTGGCCGAACCGCGAGCAGCAACGCGGCAGCCGCGCTCACCTGCGGCGCGGCGAACGAGGTCCCGTCGGCGCGCCGGAACTCGTTCGGCCCGCAACTCGAGTAGCCCTGGTCGGGACAGTCCTTGAACGACGCGGTCAGCGCGAGCGGGACCGTGGAGAAGATGTCCTGCCCCGGGGCCGAGATGTCGTTGTAGATCTTGTCGCGATTGGAGAACGCGGGCACGGCACCCTCGCGCCCGAGCGCGCTGACGCCGAGCACGTGCGGCAGCGCCGCCGGATAACTCGCGTAGGGCCAGGGCTGGCGCGGCGCAGCGTCACCGTTCCCCACGGCGGCGACGATGACTGCGCCCTTGCCGTGCGCATACGCGACCGCCGCCGCTTCGAGCGGCGAGAACGTGTCGAGGTCACCGTTGCGTGGGTCGCGCAGCCCGCCGAGGCTCATGTTGATCACCTGCGCCCGCTGCGCGACCGCCCAGCGAATCGCCCTCACCTCGGCCTCGACGTCGATCTGGCGATCGCCGTCCACCACCTTGGCCACCAGGAGCTCGGCCGAGGGGGCCATGCCGGCGATCCCGACGCCGTTGTCGACGGCCGCCGCGATCAGGCCGGCGACGAAGGTCCCGTGACCCTCCCTGTCGACGGTCGCCGAGCCACCGACGAAGCTCTCCGCGGCCACGATCTTGCCGGCCAGGTCGGGATGGCTTCCGTCGATCCCGGAGTCGATCACCGCCACGCGGACGGGCGGGAGGAGCGGCAGCGTTTCCCAGTAGTCGAAGGCGCGGTTCGCGTTCAGATGCCATTGCTTCGGCGCGAGCGGGTCCGTGGGGACGAAGGAGAGGCGGCGCGCGCCGAGCCGCTCGACATAGGTCGCCCCGGGCAACGTGGCAAGCCGGGGCGCGGACGCCCGCTCGACGACGACGGCCGGCACCGGCGCGAGGCTCTCAGTTCCCGGTCCGAGTGCGCGCTGGAGCCGCGGCAGATCGGCGACGGAAGCCGCCCCGACGGCGTACCGCGCCGCCTCCACCGGAGGTGCGAGCAGGCCCACGGCCGCGAGCGCGAGCGCGAGCCGTTTCACGGCAGGACGATCTGGGCGGACAGGCCCTCCGCGAACCCCCGCGCAGGTGCGACCCGTACCCGGTAGGTACCCGGCTCCGTGGCCGCCAGCGCATACCCGCCTTCCGCGCCCGTGGTCGTGCGAACGGTCGTCCACCAGCCGCGCTCGCTGTCGCGCTGGAGCTCGACGGTCGTCCCGGGGGCGAGCGGCTTCACCGTCCCCGTGACCGTGCGAACCTCCGCGCGCGCGGCGACGAGCGGCGCCACCGGCACTGCCAGCACGGGACCGGCCAACCTGCCTGCGGTGATGCGGAAGCTCGTGGGCGCAAGCAGCTTCACCTTCGCCGTCAGCGAGGGCAACGGCGTCCACGCGCCGTCGATGCGCTGCGAGAGCACAGGTTCCTTGACCCCGAGGGCCTTGCCCGTGATCGTCACGGTCTTGCCGTAGCCGGCCGCGCCGCCGGGCCGGGTCAGCGAGAGCGTGGCGAGGGCGGTGATCCAGGTCGAGCGAAGTCCCGCGGCGGAGCGCAGCGAGCCGCCGCTGACCTTCGTCGTGCCCGCGGCCGTGATCGCCTGGACGCTCGCGACCCTGCCGGAGGGGTACCGCACGAGCTTCAGCGCCGTCAGCGGCGCGCGGAGCTTCAGGCCGGTGCGGACTGTCGCCTCGGGGACGGCGATGGGTCCCCAGCGGTGGAGCGGAGAGAGCGAGCTGTGGGGATCGTCGACCGAGACGAGGTACGGCACGGCGGTCCCGAAGACCTCGGCGACGTCGGCCGTCGCACCGCCGGACGTCGAGTGAAACAGCGCATCGATCGGCTTGCCCTGCCAGAGGAGCACCTCGGCGGCGGTGGCCTCGATTGCGGCGGTCGCGCGCGGATGCTCCGCGCGGATCCCTCCGTAGACCTGGCTGCGAACGTCGGCGTAGAGATCGAACCCTTTGCCGCCGACGCGGTGCGCCAGCGCGTAGGAGCGCGCGGCGACCGCTTGCGCCTTCAGGGCCTCGTCGGGCCAGTCGCTCGGCATCTCCAGCGGTACCACGCCGCCGAGGTACTGCTCGAGCCCGACGACGTTGATCGCATTCAGCTTCTGCCCTGTCACCGCCACCTCGATCTGACCCCGGTAGGGCCGATCGAGCTCGAGCGGCGTTCTCCCGGGAAGAAAGACGATCGGCCCCGCGAGCTCGGTCGGAGCGCCGCCGACCGTGACGCGCAGCTTCGAGTCCAGCACCACCTCGCCGGCGGGGAGCGGATAGGTCTTCCCGAAGACGTCGCGGACGCGGAAGGCCGCCGTCGAGGTCAGCTTCACCGAGGCCGCGGCCTCTGCGACGAGAACGCGGACGCGGGCGACCGGCGACGGGCCGAGCTGTGCGCCCGTGTAGTAGTGGGCGAGGATCTGATCGTACGTCCAGCCCTCGTTCGCGTAGCCGAGCGCGCCGTACTGGCTCATGCCGACGCCGTGCCCCCAGCCGCGCCCGCTGACGAGAAATGTCGTCGCGGTCACAGCTGCGGGCGTTGGAGCGGGCGCGTGTGGGCCTGCGGAAGCCGAGGCGGCGAGCGCGAGAACGAGACCGGTGAGAGCGAGAAGCATCCGCCGCATCATGTGACCCCCTGCCGCGAGGCTAGCGGAAGAGATCCTCGATTCCGGGGTTCTTTACCGAACCTTCAACTCATGCCTGCGTTTCCGGCGCGAATGGGCGGGGGACTTCGTCAAGGTGCCCGACGCGATCCTTCCCGAGCGGTATCGGGATCCCGAGCGGATCGCGCGCGGCGGCATGGGCGACATCTACCGCGCCGAGGACGCCGACCTCTCGCGGATCGTCGCCGTCAAGGTGCTGTCCGACCGATTCGCGAACGACGATGCGATCCGCGCGCGCTTCACCCGCGAGGCGCTGGCTGCGGCACGGCTCTCACATGCGCCGAGCACGGTCACGATCTTCGACGTCGGCGAGCACGAGGGCCATCCGTACATCGTCATGGAGTACCTCGCCGGCGGCTCGCTCGCCGACCGGCTCGCCCAGAGCGGGCCGGGACGGGGCGGGTCGCAGCCGCTCGGGCGCTCACTCGATTGGCTCCGCCAGGCCGCCGCCGCGCTCGACGCAGCCCACGCGAGCGGCATCGTCCATCGCGACGTCAAGCCGGCCAACCTGCTCCTCGACGAGAAGGACTGCGTCAAGGTCGCCGACTTCGGCGTCGCGAGCGCCGCCCACCTCGGCTCCTTCACGGAGGCGGGAACCGTTCTCGGCACGGCCGGCTACCTCTCGCCGGAGCAGGCCCGCGGAGAGACCGCGACCCCGGCCAGCGATCGCTACGCGCTCGCCGTCGTCGCCTTCGAGCTGCTGACGGGCAACCGGCCCTTCGAGCGCGACTCCGCGACCGCCGAGGCGCTGGCGCACGTGAGCGCGCCGATCCCGCCCGCGTCGCAGCTCAACGCCGAGCTGCCGCCGGAGGTCGACGACGTGCTCGCACAGGGGCTCGCGAAGGAGCCCGAGCGCCGCTTCGCCTCGTGCGCCGACTTCGTCCATGCGTTGCGGGATGCGTTCGGCCGAGCGGCCGGGACGACCTCGATCGGAGCGCTGACGCCGGTCGTGGCGCGGAAGCGCAGTCGCCTGCCGGCGCTCGTCGGCGGCCTTGCGGCGTTTCTCCTGGCGGGGATCCTCGCAGCCGCCCTGCTCGCAGGCGGCGACGACGAGCCACGGACACTGAAGGAGACCGTGACGCTCGAAGGGACGACGATCGTCGAGACGGTGACGACGGCGCCCGAGCCCGAGCCCGAACCGCAGCCCGCTCCCGAGCCGGAGCCGGAGCCGGAGCCCGCTCAAACCCCATCGGGTAGCCCGTCGGCGCTGAACAACCAGGGCTTCGAGCTGATGCGGGCCGGCAGGTACGACGAGGCGCTGCCGCTCCTCGAGCAGGCGGTCTCCGGGCTCTCGGGCTCGGGCGAGATCGCCGAGGCCTACGCGAGCTACAACCTCGCCTTCACGCGCCTCGCGCTCGGCAACTGCGACGGCGTGGTCGACCTGCTCGGCCGCTCGCAGCAGGTGCAGGGGGAGCGGAGGGAAATCAGCCGCCTGCGCAAGGACGCGGAGAAGAGCTGCGGCGACTAGGAGCCGGCGAGTCTTGCCGCGTACTGCTTCTCGTAGTAATCGCGGTACTCGCCGGACTTGATCGGCTCCCACCAGCCGCGGTGGGCGAGGTACCACGCTACGGTCTCGGCGATTCCCTCGTCGAACTGCTTCTGTGGCTTCCAGCCGAGCTTGCGCAGCTTGCTCGTGTCGAGCGAGTAGCGGCGGTCGTGCCCGGCGCGGTCCTCCACATGGCGGATCAGCGACTCGGCGGCGCCGGTGAGCCGGAGGATATGACCGACGATCTCCACGTTCTCGCGCTCGTCGTCGCCGCCGACGTTGTAGACCTCGCCGGGCTCTCCCTCGCGGAGCACGAGCTCGATCCCGGCGCAGTGGTCCTCGACCCAGAGCCAGTCGCGAATCTGCTTTCCGTCGCCGTAGACCGGCAGCGGCTGCGCCTCGATCGCGTTCGTGGTCATCAGCGGGATCAGCTTCTCCGGGTACTGATTCGGCCCGTAGGTGTTCGACCCGCGCGTGATCGAGGCGTTGACGCCGAACGTGCGCGCATAGGCGGGGATGTGCAGATCGCCGGCGGCCTTCGCGACGCTGTACGGGCTCGACGGCCTGATCGGATCGTCCTCCTTCGCCGAGCCGCCGCCGCCGAGGTCGCCGTAGACCTCGTCCGTCGAGACCTGCACGAAGCGGGCGCCGGTGCGCCGCACCTCCTCGAGCAGCACCTGCGTGCCGAAGAACTCTGTCCGCCCGAAGTCGGTCGCGCCGAGGATCGAGCGGTCGACGTGAGTCTCGGCGGCGAAGTTGACGATCGCGTCGCAACCGGACGCCGCGCCAGCGACTGTATCTCCGTCGCAGATGTCGCCCTCGACCAGCTCGATCCCGGTGCCCTCGAGGTTGGCCGGGTTGCCGGAGTACGTGAGCTTGTCGAGCACGCGCACGTCCTCCCCCGCGGCCAGGAGCCGCCTCGCGAAGTGCGAGCCGATGAAGCCGGCGCCTCCGGTGACGAGTACGCGCATCGTTGGCAGCCTAGCGTCCGGCCTTTACGAATTCGTGAGCAGCCGGGCCCCGAGCAGCGTGGCGAGACCCTCGCCGCCCTGACGCATGACGGCGTTGTGGTTCCAGTGGAAGACCGGCCGCGCGACCGGTGCTATGACATTCATCCACGCACGGGTCGTGCGGACGTTCCACTCGTACGTGACTGTCGTTGAGCTTCCGCCGGCGAATCGCCAGCGGCCGGTTCCCGCCAGCTCGCCGTCGGCCTCCGCCTCGATCAGGTGGGGCAGCTCGATCCGTGTGATGCGGGTCTCGAATCGGACCGGGTAGGGGATGACGCTGCGCCACTCCTGGTCGTAGAGGGCGCCGATCCCCTCCGCGTCGCCCGGCTCGAGTCGCTCGACACGGCGGACGCCCCGCCACCACTCGGGCCAGCGCTCAGCCTCGTAGATCGCCTCCCACACCGCCTCCCGCGGCGCGTCCAAAACCCACGTCGTCAGGAACGAGTAACCCGCCACTCAGAGGGAGTCCAGGCACGCGCGGAGGCCCTCGCGCCAGTGCGGCAGCGCCGGAGCCCCCTTCTCGCTTCGAAGCACCGAGTAGGCGGGTCTTGGCGCGGGCGCTCCGAATTCTCCCGTGGTGATCCGCCGGACTCGCGCGCCGAGGCCGGCCTCCTCGAAGATCGCCTCCGCGAACTCGGCCCACGTGCAGTCGCCTCCGGCTGCGACGTGGTAGACGCCGTGCGGCAGGCTCAGCACCTGCCGCGTCGCCGAGGCGAGATGGCCGACGTAGGTGGGCGACCCGCGCTGGTCGTCGACGACAGCGATCTCTTCCTTCTCGGCTCCGAGCCGCAGCATCGTCCGTACGAAGTTGTGCCCGGTCGCCCCGAAGAGCCACGAGGAGCGGACGATCCACGCGCGCTCGCCCGCCGCAGCCTCCCCGTGCAGCTTCGTCCGCCCGTAAACCGACTCGGGATTGGGCCCATCCGACTCGACGTACGGCTCTCGCTTGCGCCCGTCGAAGACGTAGTCGCTCGAGTAGTAGACAAGAGGGACGCCGAGCTCCACGACGTTGGCCGTCCCACCAACGTTGACGGCGGCCGCCTCCTGTGGGTCCGCCTCGGCGCCGTCGACGTCCGTCCACGCGGCGGCATGCAGGACAAGGTCGGGGGCGAGACCGGGGGGTGGCGGCAGCGAGACGTCCCAGTCCGCCCGTGTCAGCGCCACGACGCCCTCGCCGGCGAACTCGTTCGCGAGCGCCCGGCCGAGCTGCCCGCCCGCGCCGGTGACTAGGTACACGCTTCGAGATCCCGCGGCGACAGGATCGGCGTTTCCGTGCTCCACAGGTGCTTCACGCGCGGATCGGCCCAGCAGACGCCCTGCTCGTCCGGATCCGCCGGGTCGTACTCCTCGGTGACGTGGTAGCAGAAGAGCAGATCCGTCAGCGCTTCGAAGCCGTGCGCGTGGTGGCCAGGGACGTAGATCGCCGTCAGGTTGTCGTCGCCGATGTCCTCGGTGAACGCCTCGCCGCTCTCGCGGTCGAGGACGACCACGCGTGCCGTCCCCTGCAGGCAGACGAAGAGATCGTCCTGTCCCCGCTCGTGGTAGTGGAGGCCGCGAATCACGCCTTTGCGGGAGTGGGAGACGTTCGTTTGGCGCGTCTGCTTCGGCAGGTCGCTCTCGCGGCGGGCCTCGTAGAACCAGCCGCGCTCGTCCTCGAAACGACGAAGCGGAATCCGAAGCAGGCCGTCGATCATGCGAGCTTGTTGACGCCGGTCCGCGCGATCAGCGCGCCGATCTCGGGCAGCGACTCCTGCGTGCCGGCGTCCTCCCACCAGCCGGTGACGCGATGACAGGCGAGCGAGCCGAGCTCGGCGTAGTGGCGGTTGACGTCCGTGATCTCGAGCTCGCCTCGGGACGATGGCTCGAGGCCGCGAATCACGTCGAACACGTCCGGCGAGTAGCAGTAGAGCCCGACCACCGCGTCGCTCGAGGGCGGTGAGGGAAACCGCGTGTCGACGACGCCCGCCTTCTCGACGACGTCGACCACGCGGCCATCGTCGCCGTAGACGACGACGCCGAAGCGCTCCGGGTCCGGAACGTCCTTGACGAACACGGCAGCACCGTCGGCGCTCTCCGCGAAGGCGGCGATCGCGCTCGCCTCGGCATACTCGAAGATGTTGTCGCCCAGGCAGACGACGAGCGCGTCGTCCCCGGCAAAGCTCTCCGCCATGCCCACCACCTGCGCGATCCCGCCTGCCTCGGTCTGCACCTTGTAGGTCAGGTCGAGGTCGAACAGCGGCGCCGAGGTCCCGCGCTCGCTCATCTGGCCATCCCCGAGCAGGTCGATCAGCTGGCCCGCGTGACCCTGGCCGGTGACGATCATCACCTCCCGGACGCCCGCGAGCTGCAGCAGCTCGAGTGGGTAATAGATCATCGGCCGGCCGCCGACCGGGAGCAGGTGCTTGTTGACGACGCGCGTCAGCTCGCCGAGCCGCGTCGCCTCGCCTCCGGCGGCGATCAGTCCCTTGACTCTCACGCGGCCGATGCTACTGCGGGCGACGCCAGCGAGGTGCGCGCGAGCAGCCAGAACGAGAGCTCAACCGCCGGGCCGATGCCCAACGCGAAGACCAGGGTCCCGATACCGGCCGTGCCACCGAGCGCGAATCCCAGCGCGAGCGCGAGGATCTCGACCGCCGTTCTCGCGGCTCCGATCCGGATTCCGAGGCGCTGCGAGACGACCAGCATCAGCGAGTCACGCGGCCCGGCGCCCATCTGAGCGGCGATGTAGAACGCCGACCCGACGCCGAAGCAGGGGAGTGCGATCACGAGCAGCACGATCCGGACTGCAAGCGACTGCGACGAGAGGTCGATCGCCGTCAGCGCGATCACGAACGCCCCGATCAGGATCGCGTTCAGGATCGTTCCGAGCCCGATGCGCGCGCGCAGCACCCACACGAGCGTGAGAACGGTCAGCGAGACGATCAAGTTTGCGACGCCGAAATTCAGGTCGAGCTGCTCCGCGACGCCCTGGTGCAGCACGTCCCACGGCGGCAGGCCGAGCTCGGACTCGAGAAAGAAAGCCACCCCGCAGGCGCACAGGAAGAGCCCGAAGACGAGCCAGGAGAGCCGCAGGAGGAAACCGCCGTGCAGAACCGGAGCCGCGCGCATGGTTCGGAACGTAGCTGCATGCGCATAAGACGCCTGTGACCGAGCGAGAGGTTCAGCACGATCCGGTGGTGCTCGAGGGCGAAGACGAGCTGCCGCGTCAGCCGGCTCCGCGGCTCGACCCCTATACGCCCGAGCCCGGCCCCAAGCCCGGCGACCGCCGCGCGTTCCAGGTGATGCGGCTGGCGTGGTTCCCGATTGCGATCCTGATCGCGATCGTCGTCTACGCAGCCGTGAAGTAGAGCCTAGGCGGCGCGGAACGACGCGCTGTACGCGCGGCCGGCCGGCGAGAAGATCCGCACGGTCGCTCCGCGGGGGGCCTCGACCGCTGTGCTGAAGAATCCGCGCGCGCTCGTTCGGCGGACGCCGCCGCTGAACCGCCAGGCGCCGCCGCCCGCCCGCACTTGGACGCGGTAGGCCTGCAGGCCTGTCCGGGGCCGCACCTGCCCCCAGAGGACAAGCTTGCCGCCGCTCCGGCCGGCCTGCGCGATCGGGAGCGGGAAGGCCAGGGCCGCGAGCTTCGGAGCGCCCGAGCGGAGGAAGAGCCCGCTCTGGAACCGGTCGCCGGCCGGCTCGTCGACGACCAGAAAGTGGATCAGCATGTCGACCCGCGGCGCCTTGTACGTACGACGCGCCGCCTGGCCGATGAGCTCCGCCTGCCGCTGCTGCGAGACGCCGCCCGTCCCCGTCTGGTACCCGTACTCGGTCAGCCAGATCCGCTTCGGGCCGAACGCACGCCCGACCTCGCTCAGCAGCCGCTCGAGCGTTGCCATCGTGATCGTCTCGCACGACGCCTGCGGGCAGCCCCCGGCGAACGGCGTGTCGGACGGGCGACCCGGATACGGGTGATGCGCGTACACGTCGAGCCGGGCGCGAGCGGCGCGCATCCCGCGAATCCACTTGACCGGCGACACGCCTGAAGATCCTGCCCGCGGCGCGGTGACGCCGCCGGCAACCTTGGCTCGCGGGTTGGCGGCGTGGATCGCCGCATAGCCGGGGTTGAGGATCTGCCGCACGTAGACGGCCGGCGTGGTCGGTCGCAGCCAGCGAGCCTGGTTCGGCTCGTTCCAGACGAGCCACTGAGTGACCCAGCGATAGCGTGTCGCGGCCACGCGCGCGAAGCCGCCGAAGGTGGTGCCGGTCGGCGCGTAGTTCGGGGTGCGGCCCCCGTTCGCCCAGCGCGGGGAGCCGACGAGGCCGACGACGGCGGAGATCCCGTGCGCCCGAAGCCCCTCGAGCACCTCGTCGGACGCCTGCCAGTCGTAGGTGCCGCGTGCCGGCTCGATGCGGTTCCAGTGGAGGTTGTACCGGACCACCTCGACGCCCAGCCGCTCGAGACGATCGAGCCGATCGTCGATCGTCCCGGCCCCGTGCAGGAGCCAGGCGTCGTCCTGGATCCCGAAGCGGATGCCGCCGGCCGCGTCTGCGGTGGGGGCGGTGAAGCCGAGGAGCGCGGAAGCTACGAGCGCGGAAGCTACGAGCGCGGTGGTCAAAAAGCGCATGAAGAGCCAGGTTCCCAGCCCCTCATGATCCGACACATCAGGATCCTGTTAACGATCTCTGCGGCGACGAGCTTTGCGGGCCTTCACCCGCGGCACGTTGCGCACGGCCGCAAACCACACATACACCGCGAACGCGAGCGCGGCGCCCGCGAGCTTGAGGATCCGGTGCACGAGCGTCACAGCCGGATCCTACGCCCAGGGTTCCACAGGCAAGCGGTACGCTGACCGGCGATGGCGCGCCGCGACATCGACCGCCTCCAGGCGGAGATCGAGGAGCTGTTCGCCGACCTCTGGCAGGTGCCTCGCTTCTCCGGGCTGCGGCGCGGCTTCCGCCCGGCGGTCGACTGCTTCCGCACCGAAAATCCGCCACAGCTCGTCGTCGTCGTCGAGCTGGCCGGCGTCGAGCCCGAGTCGATCGAGATCTCGGTCGCCGACCGCTCCCTGACGATCGGCGGCCAGCGCACCCGCCCGCGCGTCGAGGGACAGGTCTACCAGCAGGCCGAGGTCGAGTGGGGGCGATTCGAGCGGCAGATTCCGCTGGAGCAGGACGTATCCGCCGCGTCGGCGAGCGCGGAGTACTCGGCGGGGATGCTACGGATCACGCTCCCGATCGCGAAGCGCGCCGGACGCCCGCGGACGTTCGCGGTCGTGGTTCGGAGGATGGGATGAGCACGGAGACCACGCAGCTGCGGCTGCCCGTTCTGCCGCTGAAGGAGACGGTCGTCTTCCCCGAGTCGATGACGCCCCTCGCCGTCGGCCAGGAGCGCTCGGTCAAGCTGATCGACGACGTCGTGTCCGGCGAGCGAATGCTCGTGCTCCTGACCGTCCGCAATCCCGAGGCGGACCCCCCGTCCTTCGAGGACGTCTACGAGGTCGGGACGATCGCGGTCGTCCACAAGATGATCAAGGTGCCTGACGGGACGCTGCGGATCCTCGTCCAGGGAGTCAACCGGGTGCGCCTCGTCACACCGCATCAGACCGAGCCCTACCTGATCGGCGACTTCGAGGAGCTGCCGGACGTGATCCCAGACTCGCCGGAGGTCGAGGCGCTGACGAGGAACGTGCAGGCGCAGTTCGGCCATATCGTCGGGATGACGCCGTACCTGCCCGAGGAGCTCCAGCTCGCGGCGGCGAATGTCGACGACCCGAGCGCGCTCTGCCATCTGATTGCGACGACGCTGCGCCTGAAGACGGAGGAGCGCCAGGAGTTGCTCGAGATGGTTGACGTCGAAGCGCGGTTGCGCGCCGTCTCGCTGATCCTGAACCGCGAAGTGGAGATGTCTGAGCTCGGCTCGAAGATCCAGTCCCAGGTCGCGAGCGAGATCGACAAGGGCCAGCGCGAGTTCTTCCTCCGCCAGCAGCTGAAGGCGATCCAGGATGAGCTCGGAGAGGGCGACGAGCAGCAGGCGGAGATCAACGAGCTGCGCACCCTGCTCGGGGAGAAGAAGCTGCCGGAGCACGCTCTCACGGCGGCGAACAGGGAGCTCGGTCGGCTCGAGAAACTCCCGCCCGCCGCGGCCGAGTACGGCGTCATTCGCACCTATCTCGACTGGATCATCTCCCTGCCCTGGAGCGAGCAGACCCAGGACAACCTCGATCTCGACCATGCCCGCGAGATCCTCGACCGCGACCACTTCGACCTCGAGAAGGTGAAGGAGCGGATCATCGAGTACCTGGCCGTCTCGAAGCTGAAGAACGACCTCTCCGGCCCGATCCTCTGCTTCGTCGGCCCGCCGGGCGTCGGCAAGACCTCGCTCGGCCAGTCGATCGCGCGGGCGCTCGAGCGCAAGTTCGCGCGCATCTCGGTGGGCGGGGTGCGTGACGAGTCGGAGATCCGCGGCCACCGGCGCACGTACATCGGCGCCATGCCCGGCACGATCGTCCGCGCGATTCGCGACGCCGAGTCGTGCAATCCCGTCTTCCTGATCGACGAGATCGACAAGATGGGCTCCGACTTCCGCGGCGACCCTTCCTCGGCGATGCTCGAGGTGCTCGATCCCGAGCAGCACTCGACCTTCCGCGACCACTACCTCGACCTACCGTTCGATCTCTCGAAAGTGCTGTTCATCTGCACCGCGAACACGCTCGACACGATTCCGGGGCCGCTGCTCGACCGGATGGACGTGATCCAGCTCTCCGGCTACACGCACGGCGAAAAGCTCGGGATCGCCAAGCGCTACCTCGTGCCGAAGCAGCTGAAGGCACACGGGCTGAAGCGCACGCATGCCGCCCTCCCCGACAAGACCCTGAAGCTCGTCATCGCGGAGTACACGCGCGAGGCGGGAGTTCGAAATCTCGAACGACAGATCGCCACGCTCTGCCGCAAGGTCGCGACCCTCGTGGCGAAGGGGCACGGGGAGAAGATCAAGATCGAAGAGGAGCGCGTGCGCGAGTGGCTCGGACAGCGGGTCTACTCGGCCGAGGCACGGAGACGCACCGCCGACCCGGGCGTGGCCACGGGCCTCGCCTACACGGCCGTCGGCGGCGACGTGCTCTTCATCGAGGCGACCGCGTACGACGGGAAGGGCCGCCTGCGCATCACCGGGCAGCTCGGCGAGGTGATGCAGGAGTCGGCGCAGGCAGCCCTCTCCTGGGTCCGGTCGCACACCGAGCAGCTGGACGTGCCGCCGAAGTGGTTCGCCGAGCACGACATCCACATCCACGTGCCCGCGGGCGCGGTGCCCAAGGACGGTCCCTCGGCGGGCGTGACCATGGCCACCGCGATCGTCTCGCTCGTGCGGGGGGTGCCGGTCGCCGAGGACGTCGGCATGACGGGCGAGATCACGCTGACCGGCCAGGTGCTGCCGATTGGGGGGATTCGCGAGAAGGTGCTCGCCGCGCAGCGAGCCGGGCTGCGCCGCGTGATCCTGCCGCAGGAGAACGAGCGCGATCTGGACGACCTACCGCCCGAGACGAAGCGCGAGCTGACCTTCCTCCTCGTCGAGCACGTCGAAGAGGTCTTCGAGCACGCGTTCTCGGTCAAGGGCGGCGGGCGCCGCCCCACGCAGGCCTCTCCCCTGCGCCAGGCCGCCTCACCCGCGCGGTGACGCTGTTTGCGGGGGCCGCAGAGCGGCAAGACTGAATCGGCCGACACCGAGAGACCGAAAGGACGGGCCGATGCCCAAGACCAAGGACAAGATCTACGACGCCGCCGACACCGCGCGGCCGTACGTCGACCGCGCGCTGCACGACGACGCGCTGCACGACAACCTGAAGGAAGCATTCAACGCCGCGCGAGACGTCTACGCCGAGCTGCTCGGCGGACGGAACCTGACGTCGACGGCGGTGCGAGCCGCAACCGACAAGGACATCCAGGACAACCTGAAGAAGGCGGTCGAGGAGCTTCGCGGCGCGGCGAACCGGATCCAGGGTAAGGAGGATCACGGCGCCCGCAACACGATGCTTCTGCTCGCCGGGATCACCGCCGGGCTCCTGTTCAACCCGATGACCGGGGCCCAGACCCGCCAGTGGTTGATGGAGAAGGTCACCGGCGAGAGCTCGGACGACTACACGTACACACCGCC
>JBKJSM010000040.1:0-13738 GCA_046594445.1 Gaiellaceae bacterium
CTGCGACGAGGCGCACACGGCGCTCGGCGAGAAGACGAGCGCCGCGATCCGCAGCTTCCACGAGCCGATCTACATCGGCATGACGGCGACCGAGCAGCTGATCGCAAAGCAGGTCTCGGACGTCTTTCCCGCCTCGGTCGACGACCTTCCGCTCGCCGACGCGGCCCGTCGCGGGCTGATCGCCCCGCTCCGCTGCCTGAGGCTCGCGCCTGCTGCGGCGATCAACTCGGTCCCGATCGTCGGCGGCGACTTCGAGGAGCGCGCGCTCGCCGCTGCGCTCGACCACCAGGCGCTGAACCAGGCGGCGGCGAGCCTCTATCGCGAGCGCTTCGACTCGACGCCAGGGATCGTCTACGCGGCCGGCGTCGACCACGCCTACAACCTCGCGCAGGAGTTCCGCGCCGCCGGTCTGAAGGCGGAAGCGGTGTCCGGCCGGACGCCGCCGGTGAAGCTCGCCGAGACGCTGGCGGCCTACGAGCGCGGAGACATCAACGTCCTGATCAACGCGATGCTGCTCGCCGAGGGCTGGAACTCGCCGCGCGCGACGATCTGCATGCACCTCGCGCCGACCGCGTCGAAACGCGTCTACCAGCAGCGGATCGGCCGGATCATGCGCACGCACCCGCGCAAGGAGGCGGGGATCGTCGTCGACTTCACGCCGAAGGGCGCCACGCACAACGAGCGCGTCGTTTCGCTCCACTCGCTGCTCGAGGCCGACTTCTACCGCGAGGGCGCCCGCGTCACCCCCGCTCCGCGCCGCCGTGTCCAGCGCCGCGCCCGCCGCCAGCTCTCGCCGGCACAGTGGCTGGTCCCGGTCACGGCGGACGTCGCGCGCCGACTCGCCGTGATCCAGCGCGAGTGGCAGCGGATCGACCCGAAGTACCTGGACGAGGACGAGCAGCGCTACTGGGCGACGATCGCCGGCCGCCAGCTCCGCTTCGACCAGCGCGCCGAGTTCGCGAAGAAGTTCGCCGAGGCCCGGGCGTCGAAGGCGGCGCTCGAGACCTTCCTCTCGGTTTGCGCGGCCGAGAACCCGAATCGCCGACTGCGCATGACCGCACTGCAGGATCGCGTCTCGATGCCCGTCGCACGCGCCGACTTCGACGACCTCGTGACGCTGATCAGCCAGGCGCCTACGTGGGACAAGGACCGCGCCACCGGCGTCAGGATCCTCCTGCGCGCGATCGGCGAAGCGAAGGCAGTCGCCCCCGACCAGATCCTCGAGCGCTGGACGTGGAAGCTCGCCAAGGTGACGAGGAAGGTGCAAGACCGGCGCGCGAGCGCCGACTTCCCCGAGGCGAAGCGCCTGCTCGGCGCGGTCGCCAACTCGCGCGGCCACCGGCACGAGGACAACGTCAACAAGCTGATCACGGTCGCAAAGGCGATGCCGCTCGAAGGCGGCGCCGCACTGCTCGCCTCCTCCGAGGGCTACACGCCGCGCGCCAACAACGCGCTCGACAAGGCTCGCGAGGAGCTCGGCGAGATCATGGCCGTGGCGAATGCGCTCGCAGACAACCTGCCCGCGCCCAAGGCTCCCTCGCGCAAGTCACGCCGGCGCAAGCGCAAGAAGAAGCCCAGCGAGGGCCAGCCCGCCGCGACGGCGGAGGCTTCCGTGAACGGGAGAGCGCCCGCCGCAGCCGGCGAGGCGAAGCCGAAGCGGCGGCGACGCAGGCGCAAGCCCGCGTCGGCCTCCGGCGGCGGCACAACCGCCCAACCGGGCACCGAACCGGTCACCACTTCCTGACGAAAGTCCAGCGATGCTGATCTTGCTCGCGATCGGCTTCGTCGCAGGCATCGTCACCGCGCTGTCGCCGTGCGTCCTGCCCGTGCTCCCGATCGTGCTCGCCGGGGGAGCGACCGGCCGCCGGCCGCTGGCGATCGTGGCGGGGATCGTCGCCAGCTTCACGATCTTCACGCTCTTCGCGGCGTGGCTGCTCGATCTCCTCGGACTGCCGCAGGACGTGCTGCGAAATGTCGCGATCGCGCTGCTCCTGCTCGTCGCGCTCTCCTTGCTCGTGCCGAAGGTCGGCGAGCTCCTCGCTCGCCCGCTCCAGGCGCTGACCCGCCGTGGCTCGGGCGACCTCGGCGGCGGCTTCCTGCTCGGCGCCAGCCTCGGCCTGGTCTTCGTCCCCTGCGCAGGCCCGGTGCTCGCGGCTGTGACAGTCCTCGGGGCGAACAACGACTTCGGCGTCGAGACGCTGGCGCTCACGCTCGCGTATGCGATCGGCGCGGCGCTGCCGATGCTCGCGATCGCGATCGCGGGACAGCGGGCTGCGCGCCGCCTTCGCGCGAACGCGGAAACCGTGCGCCGCGTCTCGGGCGTGCTCATCGGCGCCGCCGCGCTCGCGATCGCCTTCGGCGTCGACCGCGAGCTCCAGACGTGGGTGCCCGGCTACACCGAGTCGCTCCAGGAGCGCTTCGAGCGCTCCGGGGCTGCGAAGCGGGAGCTCCGTGAGCTGACGGGCGCCGGCGATCCCCAGGCGACCGGCGGGACCGAAGGCAGGCTCGAGGACTACGGAGCCGCGCCCGAGTTCCAGGGCTCTGGCCCCTGGATCAACTCCGAGCCGCTGACGCTCGAAGGCCTGCGCGGCCGGGTCGTGCTGATCGACTTCTGGACATATTCGTGCATCAACTGCCTGCGCACGATTCCGCACATCCGCGAGTGGGACGAGCGCTATCGCGACGCCGGCCTGACGATCGTCGGCGTCCACTCGCCCGAGTTCGCCTTCGAGCGGGTGGAGTCGAACGTGCGCCGGAACGTGCGCGAGCTCGGCCTGCGCTACCCGGTCATGCTCGACAACGAGTTCGCCACCTGGCGCGCCTGGCGCAATCAGTACTGGCCGGCGAAATACCTGATCGACCGCGACGGGAACCTTCGCTACTACCACTTCGGCGAAGGCGAGTACGCGGAGACGGAGGCGGCGATCCGGGAGCTGCTCGGCAAGGATGCGCCCGCCGCGTCGGGCCTCACCGAGGACAGTCCTCGCGGTCGGGTCACCCCCGAGACGTACCTGGGCTTCGAGCGTTTCTCGAGCGTTCATCGGGTCTCCCTCGCGCACGACGAGGAGCGGGCCTATGCGCTGCCCGCGCAGCTGAACGACAACGAGGTCGCATTCGGCGGGCGCTGGACGGCCGAGGCCGAACGGGCCGTAGCCGGCCAGGGTGCCGTGCTCCGGCTCGACTACCGTGCCCGCGACGTCCACCTCGTCCTGACCGGCCGTGGCGTCGTCGAGGTGCTCGTCGACGGCAAGCCCGAGCACACCGTGCGCGTCGAGGGCGACCGGCTCTACACGCTCGCGGAGCGCCCGGCCATCGGCGACCACATGCTCGAGCTGCGCTTCACGCCGGGCGTCGCGGCCTACGCGTTCACGTTCGGCTAGATTCGCGGCCGTGTACGTCGCCGCTCCCGATCGCTACGAGACGATGCAGTTTCGCCGCAGCGGCAGGAGCGGCCTGCAGCTGCCGGCGATCTCGCTCGGGCTCTGGCACAACTTCGGGCATGACCGCCCCTACGAGAGCGGGCGGGCGATCGTGCGGCGCGCGTTCGACCTCGGGATCATCCACATCGACCTCGCGAACAACTACGGCCCTCCGTACGGCTCGGCCGAGGAGAACTTCGGCCGGATGCTGCGCGACGACCTGCATCCCTACCGCGACGAGCTCGTGCTCTCGACGAAAGCCGGCTACGACATGTGGCCGGGGCCGTACGGCGAGTGGGGCTCGCGCAAGTACCTGCTCTCGAGCCTCGACCGGTCGCTCGGCCGCATGGGCCTCGAGCACGTCGACATCTTCTACTCGCACCGCTTCGATCCCGACACGCCGCTCGAGGAGACGATGGGTGCGCTCGACACGGCGGTGCGACAGGGCAAGGCGGTCTACGCCGGGATCTCGTCCTACTCCGCGGAGAAGACGCGCGAGGCGGCGGCGATCATGCGCGACCTCGGCACGCCGATCGTGATTCACCAGCCCTCGTACTCGATGCTCAACCGCTGGATCGAACCCGAGCTGCTCGATGTGCTCGAGGCGGAGGGGATCGGCTGCATCGGCTTCTCGCCGCTCGCCCAGGGCGTGCTCACCGACCGGTATCTCGACGGGATCCCGGAAGGGTCGCGGGCAAGCGAGAACACGTCGCTCCTGCCGAGCCACCTGGAGGAGCAGAAGCTCGAGAAGGTGCGCGCGCTGAACGAGATCGCAGCCCGGCGGGGACAGACGCTCGCCGCGATGGCGCTCGCCTGGACGCTGCGCGACGCGAGGATGACCTCGACGCTCGTCGGCGCCTCCAGCGTCGAGCAGCTCGAGGCGAACGTGGCGGCGCTGGGCAAGCTCGACTTCACGCCGGAGGAGCTGGAGGAGATCGACCGCTACGCGACCGAGAGCGAGATCAACCTCTGGGCTCGCTCGAGTAGCACCTAGCCGCGCGCCGCCTCGTCCTCGCCGTTCTCGGCGTCGCGCTCGCGCAGAAAGCGGGTCAGCTCGGCGGCGAGCGTGTCTCCGGAGGGAAGGTTCTCATGCTCCTCCAGGTCGAGCTCGTCGGTGCGACGCTCGAGCTCTGTGACGTACGCGGCAGTCTCCTCGTCGCTCGAGACCGCCTCGGTGACCTGCGTGGCGTACGCCTCCTCCGCCTCCACGAGCTCGGCCGTGTTGATCGGGACGCCGAGCAGCCTCGCGAGCCGGTCGCACAGCGCGCGGGCGGCGCGCGGGCTCGGAGCGAGCGAGACGTAGTGGGGAACGGCCGCCCAGAGGCTCGCAGCCGCCAGCCCTTCGCGCCGGCATGCGTCCTGGAGCACCCCGACGATCCCGGTCGGCCCCTCGTAGCGCGAGTGCTGGAGCCCGAGGCTCTCGACGAGCTGAGGATCGCTCGCGGCGCCGGTCACCGGCGAGGCGCGCGTGTGCGGCACGTCGGCCAGCAAAGACCCGAGCGTGACGACCAGCTCGACGTCGAGGTCGCGCGCGAGGTCGATCACGATCTGGGAGAACGTGCGCCAGCGGAGGCTCGGCTCGACGCCGAGCAGCAGGACGGCGTCGCGGTCGGAATTGGGGATGCGCGCGTGGTAGAACGCGTTCTCCGGCCATTCGATCCGGCGGGTCATGCCCTCGTCGAGCGTCACGTGCGGACGGGTCGCCTGGAAGTCGAGGAAACCATCCGGGTCGATGTCGGCGAAGCGCTCGGCGTTCCAGATCCGCGCCAGGTAGCCGGCGGCGAGCGTCGCGCCCTGTCCGCCGTCGTTCCAGCCGCGGAAGGCGGCGACCAGCACGGGCCGCTCGAGCGCGGGCCGAACGACCATCCGCAGCTCCTGGCTCGCCATGCTCGGAGTCTATGCGGGGCGGATCGGCGCAGGCGTCCGCCACAGAGCCGTGACGAGCGCCACCGTCCAGGCCCACACGGCCGCGGCGAGAGCGACGTGGATCAGCACGAGCCACCAGGGCAGCTCGTTGCGCCACTGCAGCTCGCCGACCCCCATCTGCACGAGCAGAAGCACGAGTAGGACGACGGCGCCGGGGGCGAGGACGCCCGCTCGCACCCTGTTTTGAACGAGCCAGCCGAGCACCAGCAGAAACGAAATCCCGAAGACGGCGGTCGCCCGCACGTGCACGTAGACGGCGTCGAGGAGGTTCCAGAAGCGCTCGATCTCGGCGCTGTCGCCCGGGTGCGGCCCCGCCGCGGTCGAGAGGGTGCCGGTGACGACGAGCACGCCGCAGGCCGCGGCGAGCACGAGCCCGGTCAGCTTGAGCCAGGTCGGCGCCGGCGACTCGACCCGGCCGCGCGCGTTCCCCCATGCCTCGACCGCGACCACTGTCGCCCCCGCCAGGACGACCAGCGCGAGCAGGAAGTGGGTCGCGACCATCAGCGGGTGCAGGTCGAGGCGAATCGTCAGCAGGCCGAGCGGCGCCTGAGCGATCGTGCCCAGAAAGACGAGCGCGACGGTCCAGGTCACCCAGCGCGGGAGCCCGGGCGTGCGGGTGGCGGCGACCCAGGCGACGACCGTGAGCACGATCGGGAAGAGCGAGAACACCCGGTTGCCGAACTCGATCGTCGAGTGCTCTCCGACGGCGGGGAAGAAGGCGCCTTCCTGGCATCCCGGCCACGACTCGCACGCAAGCCCGGAGCCGGTCAGCCGCACGGCGGCGCCGGTAAGCACGATCAGGTAGAGCGAGAGCGCGGTCGCGAAGGCGAGCTGCGCGTACCGAGCCGGCGTCACGGGTGGGTGAGCGCGACGCCTGCGCCGTCGACGACCCGGCCGATCCGCGTGATCGGCAAGGCGCGCTCCGCGAACGTCGCCTCCAGCACCGCCCCCTTGTCGGCCGGCAGCGCGATCAGCAGGCCGCCCGACGTCTGAGGGTCGTACGCGAGCGCGAGCAGGTCCTCGGCGATGCCGTCCGCCTCGACGTGCCGGGCGGCGAAGTCGCGATTGCGGCTGTCGCCGCCGGTGCGGATGCCGGCCGCAGCGGCCTCCAGCGCCCCGGGGAAGAGCGGCAACGCACCAGAGTCAAGCTCGATGCGCACGCCGCTCCGCTCCGCCATCTCGTGCGCATGGCCGAGCAGACCGAAGCCGGTGACGTCGGTGACGGCGTTGGGGGTGAAGGGCCGCAGCGCGTCGGCGGCGTCCCTGCTCAGCGTCGTCATCGACTTCATCGCGGCCGCGAGACCTTGCTCGTGCGGCATGCCCTCGCGCGCAGCGTGCAGGAGCATTCCGGTCCCGAGCGGCTTGGTCAGGAAGAGCGCGTCGCCAGACCGGGCGCCGCTCTTCGGCCAGAAGCCGTCGGGATGCACAGTCCCGACCACCGCGAGACCGTACTTCGGCTCGTCGTCGCGAAGGGTGTGGCCGCCCGCAAGGATCCCGCCCGCCGCACGCACCTGCTCGTCCGCGGCCCCGAAGATCGCGGCCAGCGTCTCGTTCGGCAGGCTCTCCGGGAAGGCGGCGATCGAGAGTGCGAGCAGCGGAACCCCGCCCATCGCGAAGACGTCGTTGAGCGCGTTCGTCGCCGCGATCCGCCCGTAGAGGGCGGGGTCGTCGACGAGCGGCGGAAAGAAGTCGAGCGTGAAGACGATCGCCCGCTCGTCGTCGAGCCGGTAGACGACCGCGTCGTCCGCCGGAGACAGGCCGACGAGCAAGTTCTCAGCCTCCGCGGGCACGAACCCCCGCAGCAGCTCCTCGAGGCGCGCCGCCGAGTACTTGGCGGCGCAGCCGCCGCTCGGCGCGAGCGAGGTCAGCTTCACCGGCACCTCCCAAAACTACCCTGGAAATACGCAACGGCGGCCGGGGAGCCGCCGTTGCACTCAGGGGAGAGGAGGAGCCTGAGGAACTTAGTCCTCAGGTTCTGCATCCTGTCGATCACTCCTTGCACGTTTTTGAGATAGTCGAAACCTGTGCCGTCCGCATTGATCACCGGTGGTTCCTCCGGAATCGGGCTCGCGATCGGGCGGATGCTCCGCGAGGAGGGCTTCGCCGTCACGCTCGCGTCACGCACGGCTGAGAAGGTCGAGGCCGCGGCGGCGGAGCTCGGCGCGCACGCGATCGCAGCCGACGTCTCGAAGGAAGCGGACTGCGCGCGCGTCGTCCAGGAGCACGTCGCGCGGGAGGGCGGCCTCGATGTGCTCGTCAACTCGGCCGGGATCGGGATCGCCGGCCGCGTCGAGGACGCGCAGCTGAAGCACATCGACCGGCAGCTCGCGATCAACCTGCGCGGCCTGCTCCTGGTCACGCAGGCGGCGATCCCGCACCTGCGCACCACGAAGGGCTGGATCGTCAACCTTGCCTCGATCGCCGGCACCCAGCCCGTTCCGGTCCTCCCCGTCTACGCCGCGACGAAGGCGGCCGTGATCTCGCTCACCCACACGCTCAACGCCGACCTCGACGACGACGGCGTCCGGGCGATCGCGATCTGCCCCGGCTTCGTCGATACGCCGATGGCGGAGTTCGCCGGGATCCCGGGCGAGGAGATGATCCAGCCCGAGGACTGCGCCGAAGTCGTCCGCATGTGCCTGCGTCTCAGCCCCCGCGCCCGCATTCCGCAGGTCGTGATCGAGCGAGTGGGCGGCAGCAGCGGCATCGGCTAGAGGTCGCCGGGCGTCCGCAGAATCCGCCAGAGCTCGAACAGGCCCAGGCCGACCGAGAGGATGAAGCCGATCAGCGCGACCATCTCGTTCACGCGTGCCATCAGAGCGGAGGCAACCAGCAGCGCGGCGATGATGATTGCGGCGCCGAGGCGGTTGGCCGCCGAGCGCACCACGTGCTCGAGCTCGTTCAGCCCCGTCGGCTGGATCCCCACTCGCAGCGTGCCGCTCTCGAGCCGCGAGACGAGTTGGCCCATCCGCCTCGGCATCCGCAGCAGCGGCTCGAGCTGCGTGTAGGCGAGCGCGACCAGGTTCGACGGCTCCAGCCGGCGCTCGGTCTCCTGCAGCATCACCTCGAGCCCGTCCTCCTCGAGCAGATCGATCGGATCGAGGTCGGGATCGAGCGCGCGCGCCACCTCGTCCGCCTGCGCCAGCGTCTTGCCGACGAGCGCGAAGCCGGTCGGGAGGCTGATCCCGTGCGTCAGCGCGATCCGCTGCAGGTCGGCTAGCGCCTCGCCGGTGCGGATACCCGAGAGCGGGCGCCAGTGGTAGCGCGGAAGCTTGCGCCGCAGCTCGTGGATGAAGCCCGACTCGTTCGAGTCGAGCGTCGTCAGCGAAAGGCCGAGGATCAGGTCGCCGACGTCGTCGGCGCGGTTCTGCGCGAGCGCGAGCAGGAGCAGGCCGAGCGTGCGCCGCGTGTCGTCGTCGATCCTCCCCAGGAGGCCGAAGTCGAGGAGCGCCAGCCGCCCGTCCGGGGTGAGCAGGATGTTCCCGCGGTGCGGATCGGCGTGGTAGAGGCCGTGGAGGGTGATCTGCTGCACGTAGGAGCGGAAGAGCTCGCGCGCGAGCACCTGGGCGCGCTCGCGTTCGAGGTCGTGGCCGGCCTCGACCTTCTCGCCGACGATCAGCTCCTGCACGAGCACGCGCTCGGTCACGTACGGGTGGATCACCTCGGGGACGAGGAGGTGCTCGTGCTCCTCGATGAGCTTCGCGATCACCTCGGACCCGTGCGCCTCCTCGAGGAAGTCGAGCTCGGAGGCGAGGTGCGCTTCGAGCTCCTCGGTGAGTGCCCCGAGCTGCAGCAGCTGCGCCGTCTCGGAGCGGTTCTCGGCGAACGATGTAAGCGAGGCGAGCAGCTCGAGATCGAGCGCTACCTGCTCCTTGATTCCCGGCCGGCGCACCTTGACGACGACCTCCCGTCCGTTGCGCAGCAGCCCGGCATGGATCTGCGCGATCGAGGCGCAGGCGAGAGGCTCCTCGTCGAGCCGCGCGAACGTGTCGAGCCCGATGTCCTCGTCGATGATCTGGCGCGCCTCCGCAAAGGAGAAGGGAGGAACGTCGTCGACAAGATTGCCGAGCTCGCGGATGTAGACGTCCGGCAGCAGGTCGGGACGCGAGGAGAGCAGTTGCCCCAGCTTGACATAGGTCGTTCCGAGCTCTTCCAGGCCGAGCCGGAACGCGCGCGCTCCCTCCCGCGTGGCCGGCTTGTCGCCGACGACCCCGACCTCGCCGAGGACGCGCAGCAGCTTGCCGCGACGCGCGACCCGGCCGACCTCGAGCGCGCGGCGCGCGCGGCGAATTCTCAAGCCCATCGCCGTTGTCTGCCCGGGCGCGAACCGACGAAAACTAACGGAGCAAATGCTGCCGCACGGCGGCCTCGAGCTCCCGCACCGAGACGGTGCCCTCGAACCGCTCGCGCACAACGCCGTCCTTGCCCACGACGAACACCCACGGCTCGGACGGGAGCTTCCACTCCCGCACCCAGCGGTTCTCGCCCTTCGCCGGGTCATTGCCCTCGTAGATCTCGACGTGGACGAAGCGGATGCCGGCGTCCGGGTGCGCGCGGCCAACCGTGCTGACAACGTCGACGACCGGCCCGCAGAGGCGGCTCGTGCAGTACTTCGGCGTGGCAAAGACGACGACGAACGGCGCCCCGTCCGCCACGGCGTCGGCGATCGAGCTGCGGTAGAGGGCTCGGTCGGGCGCTCGTGCGGTCGTCAGCTGCTCGATCGACGCGGTCGCGAGCGTCGGCGAATTCGTCGCGGGCGCCAGCGCGCCCACGTCCGGCGCAACCGTCCGCGCCTTGACGACCACGTTTCCGACCGCCTGAATCTTTCGACCTCCGACCGGCTCCGCCAGCAGCCAGTACGTCCCGGGCTGCGGCAGGTCGAGGTGCGCGACGAAGATCTCTTCGGCGTCGGCCGGATCGCTCCCCTCGACGCCGATCCGCTCGGCGCGCGCGGTCGTTTGCGCAAAAGGCCGTGCCTTCAGGCCTCGGGCGAGCCAGATCCGGGCGCTCGGGCGGGTGACGACGCGACCCTGTCCGTCGATGACGAGGAAGGGAAGCCGAACGCGTCCGGGGCCGAAATCGACGCTACCGGGAGTGATCGCAACGTCCTCACCCGGGGCACGCCAGAGAGCCTCGAGGGTGCCGGCGTCCGGCTCCTCCTGCGCTGAGGAGGAGCCGCCGCAGCCTGCCGCGATGGTGCAGATGGCCAGACAGACTGCCGCGGTACGAAGCACGCAGCGAGTCTAGCCGTGGTGTTTCTACGCTCCGTCGGACCAGCTGAAGAACTTGGCAGCAGCGGTGCCCCACGAAGCGAAGAGGACCGACGCCGACAAGACGACGAACAGAAGGCGAGTCTTCATGTGCTCCTCCTTTCTCATCTCTAGAACCGCATGTCCTGAAGGGCTTCGGCGGCGTTGCGGTACAACCGCGCCGCTTCGCCGTCCTCACCGCGTCGCGCGGCGAGGTCTCCCAGCGCCACCCACGCGCCGGCGCGGTGGCTGATCGAGGAAAGCTGCTCGAAGGTGCCGTCGGCGGCGCGGAAGAACGTCTCCGCCTCGTCGAGGCGCTCCCGCTCCATCAGGGAGCGGCCGAGCGTGAGCTGGGACTGGCCGATCTCGTCGAGGAAGTCCTCGCGGCCCTCGAGCAAACGCAGCGCCTCGCGCGCGTTCGTGTCGGCCGCCTCCCAGTCGCCAAGCCGGAGATGGACGGTGCCGAGGCTGTTCAGGGCCTGGCCCGCGTCGGCCTGCGAGTCGGCCTCGACGGCGCGGGCGAACGATGCCTTCAGCTGCTCGATCGCCTCGTGCGGCTTGCCGAGCAAAAGGCTGAGGCCGCCGAGGTTGTTCAGCAGCCGGCCGACCGTGCGCTCGTCGTCGAGCTCCTGGAAGAGGTTCTTGGCGCGCTCCGCGTAGTTCCGCGAGAGAAGCCAGTGGCCGGTGCGCTCGGCGACGAGCGAGGCCTGGAAGTACACCTCGGCCATCTGACGCCGGTCGTCGACGCCCTGCGCAAGCTCGAGCGCATGCTCGACGTCCTCGCGCGCAGCCTCGAAGTCGCGCTGGCGGCGGCGGCAGCGGGAGCGCCAGTGATAGATGTCGGAGCGGAGCCCGTCGCAGGGCAGGTCGCAGCGGTCGGCGAGCGCGAGCGCCTCGTCGAAGAGCGCGACCGAGGTCGAGATGCTCGAGAGCTTGTAGCGGCAGACCCCGAGGCGGAAGACGATGTCGGCGCGGTCGACGTCGGAGAAGACGGTGCCCTCCGCGAGCGCGCGGGCGGCGTCCAGCAACTCGACGGCCTTGCGGACGTCGCCCTCCTGCAGCCGCGCCCAGGCCTCGCCGGAGCGGGTGCGCACCTCGAGCTCGATCGAGTTCGTGGCGGCGACGGCCGAGCGGGCCTGCTCAAAGGCCGCGACGGCCTCCTTGTAGCGGTAGCTTTTGGAGAGCGCCTCGGCCTGGGAGAGAAGCGCTTCGACGCGGCCGCGCTCGTCGGTCGAGACGCCGCTCGCCAGGAACGACGGGTCGACGCCGAGGCGCTGGGCGAGCCATTCGACCGTCTCGGCGGTCGGGCGCGTCTTGCTGCGCTCGATCTGGCTGACGTACTCCTTCGAGAAGCGATCGCCCGCAAGCTCGGTCTGTGTGAGGCCCGCGGCGACGCGCAGGAGGCGAAGCCGGTCGCCGAGCCGCGCGCCGGAGGAAGCGGCGGCGACGGTCGAGCGGTGGGTGGCGGTGGGCTCTGGCATGGCGGCGGCGACCTCGGTTGACTGAGTGAAGCGGGAAGTGGAGCGGCGCGCATACCCCTTTGCGGGGATTCGTGGAGCCACCCAACCAGGGGTGTATCGGTGAAGCGACGCTATCACGAAATCACTTGACCGAGCTACTTGACTTTTTCGGACATGGCTCCTACAGTGCGTTCAACTTGCACCGGCCGGACGCCAGGCTCGGTTGCAAGGGCGCGCCACCCAGAAAGGCGACCGCCGCAACCGTAGGGCCGTGACTGAGCCGCAGAGCCATGTCCCTCGGAGTGTCGCCTTCGTGGCAGCTTGCCTCACAGAATCGTCCCCGGTGCCGCAGCTGGGGACGATTCATGGTCCAAAGTCAGCCGGAGCCGGTGAGCCAGCGGCGGCGTTGCTTCGCGATCGCGGCGAAGTCGTCGGCCCCGATCAGGCCGCCGAGCCGGTCGGCGAACGAGAGCAGGAGCGCCGCACCGACGAAGACCCACGCCTCGGCCTCGGGGTCTCGGTCGAGCGGGACGCCGCCGGCCGTCTGGGCGCGCCGCATCGCATCCGCGATGTAGTCGTGCACCTCGCGCAACTGACTCCGGAGGAAGTCCTGGATCTCCGCGTCCTCGCCGGCCTCCGTCAGCGCCTGGATCCAGAGCGTCACCGGCTTGATGCCCCCCGAGGCGTGGAACTCCCGGGACGCCTCGCCGACGGCGGTCACGGCCTCCGCATCGCCGAACTGCTCGAGCTTCGCGTCCAGAGCGACTCGGAGCGAGTCCCAGGCCGCACCGAGGCAGGCGAGATAGAGGTCGCGCTTGGAGGCGAAGTGCCGGTAGAGGATCGGCTCGGAGACCCCGGCCTCCCGGGCGATGTCGGCCGTCGTCGCCCCGCTGTAGCTGCCGCCGGCGAACACGCGCAGCGCCGCATCGACGATCGCCTGGCGCCGCTCGGCCGCCGGCAGCCTCGTCGCGCTCACGCTGCGAGCTCCAGCGCGGGCGACTCCTGGCTTTCCTCTTCGTGCGGGCGAACGAGCACGAAGGCCACGATCGAGCCGAGGAACGCGACCACCGCGGCGACGAGGAGCGCACGCTCGAACCCGGCCATGAATCCCTCGACCGGCGTCCGCCCGCTCGCTTGCTGGGCGACGATCGCCCCCATCAGAGCGATTCCAACCGACCCGCCGACCTGGCGCATCGCGTTCAGGACGGCCGAGCCGACCCCGGACTTCTCCACCGGGACGGCGCGCGTCGCGGCCGCCGCAGTCGGCGTCATGGTCACGGCCATCCCGAGCCCGCCGACGAGGAATCCCGGCAGCAGGTTCCAGAAGCCCGCGTCGGTGCCGAGCTGCGAGAGGTAGACCAGCTGCGCGCCGATCAGGACCATCCCCACCGACATCAGCCAGCGGGAGCCGTACCGGTCGGACAGCTTCCCCGCGATGGGCGCGATCAGGATGATCATGATCGTCATCGGCAGGAACGCGGCGCCCGCCTGGACGGCCGAGTAGCCGAGGATGTTCTGCATGTAGAGCGAGACGAAGAAGAAGACGCCGAACATCGCGAGCGAGACGAGCAGGGCGACGATGTTCGCGCCGGCGAAGGTGCCCTGGCGGAAGAGCGAGAGGTCCATCATCGGCAGGCGCTGGTGCAGCTCGAGCAGCACGAAGGCGACGAGGGCGATCCCGGCG
>JBKJSM010000064.1:0-15104 GCA_046594445.1 Gaiellaceae bacterium
GATCTGCGGGTTCACGAAGATGATGTACGACATGACGATGAAGGTCGTCACCCCGGCCATCGTGTCCCGTCCGATCGTGGTGCCGTTCTGGCTGAACTTGAAGCGGCGCTCGAGCAGTCCCGACCCGGGACTTGCCGCAGTCTCTGACATTTGCCCTCCCCTTGGTTGTGACCCCTTGCGAGGCAGACAATGAGAGGCTGGGCGGACGGATAGCAACCGTCGCAGGGCCAGAAGCTCGCTCGGAGCGGGAAATGCGGCCTAGATCGTGCGGAGCCGCAGCCGGCGCTCGAGCGGGAGGTCGCGGAAGAGCTTTCGCGTCCGCTCGTTCAGGTCGTTCGAATACGCCCAGCCGACGTACTCGCAGCGTGGGCAGTCACCCGCCTCGTCGTCGCGCCACCGTCCCGGGGCGAACGCCCTGGAATGACCGCACTGAAGGCACTCGACCGTGATCGTCTCCACCGCTTAGTTGTCGGCCTCGGATTGCTTGTTGCTGTCCCTCGCACGAGTGATCAGCGCCGTTCGATCAGCTTCGCGCGGCGGCGCGAAGCGCGTCCCAGCTGCAGAGCTTGATCCGCGGCCGCCCGTGCGGCTCGCCCGCCGAGCGCTCGGAGCGGTCGATCGCCTCCCAGCCGGCGTACAGCACGGCCTCGACGCCCCGCTCGGCGAGCAGCTCCTCGAGCGTGCCCTCTCCGCGAGGCGGCAGCTTCCCGGCGCGCGCGTCCTCGAGCAGCAGCTCGACGGTCTCGGTCGCGTCCTTCTTGTTCGTGCCGATCACGCCGCTCGGCCCGCGCTTGATCCAGCCGGCCGCATAGAGGCCCGGCTGGACGCGGCCGCCCTCGTTCGGGATCGTCTGCGAGCGCTCGTCGAAGGGGACGCCCGGCAGCGGCACGCCCTGGTAGCCGACGCTGCGGAAGACGATCCCGCACGGGACGATCTCGCGTTCCGCGGTCGCGACGGCGCGGCCGCCGACCAGCTCGTTGCGGACGAGCTCGATTGCATCGACGCTCCCCTCCCCGAGGATCGCGACGGGCGAGGAGAAGAAGCGGAGGCGAATCGAGCGCGGCTTGCCCGCGGGCGCCCTGGCCGCGTACTCGCGCAGATGGTCGACGCTGCGCTTCACCGTCGGGGGCGAAGCCTCCAGCTCGGCGGTGCTCCCCTCGTCGAGCTCGAGATCGGCCGGGTCGACGACGATGTCCGCGCCGGCCAGCTCGCCGAGCTCGCCCACCTCGACCGGGGTCCACGCTGCCTGCACCGGCCCGCGCCGCCCGACGACGAGGATCTCGCGGATGCCGGCGGCGTTGATCGCCTCGATCGCGGCGTCCGTCGTGTCCGTGGGCGCCAGCTCCGCGGGCGTCAGCGCGAGCATCCGCGCCACGTCGAGCGCGACGTTGCCGTTCCCGACCACGACCGCCCGCTTGCCGGAGAGGTCGAACTCGAGCTCCTGGAAGTCAGGGTGGCCGTTGTACCAGGCGACGAAAGCCGTGGCCGGCCACGAGCCGGGCAGCTCCTCGCCGGGAATGCCGAGTGCCCGGTCGGTCTGCGCGCCGACGGAGTACACGACCGCGTCGTAGAGCCGCATCAGCTCGTCGTGCTCGACGTCCTTGCCCACCTCGACGTTGCCGAAGAAGCGGAAGCCCGGCCTGAGCGCGGTTTTCTCGAAGGCGCGCGAGACCGACTTGATGTTGGGGTGGTCGGGGGCCACGCCGAGCCGGACGAGGCCCCACGGCGTCGGGAGCCGCTCGATCAGGTCGACCTGCACGTCTAGGTCGCTCGCGAGCAGCGCTGAGGCGGCGTAGAACCCGGCCGGGCCGGAGCCGACGACGGCGACGCGCAAAGGATGCATCCGGCGGAGTCTAGGCTGGGGCGAGAGAGCCGCCGCCGACCGATGCTCCCGCGCGGGCGACGATCAGGTCGGCGAGGTCGGCGAACGGGTCGAAGCCGAGGACGTTGGGCGCGTCGGCGACGAAGTTCGAGAGCGCGTTCAGGTCGTAGAAGTACGCCTGGCCGTCGTCGGCGCTGACGAGGTACTCCACCCCCGCAACGTCCATCCCTGCGGCGGAGACGAGCCGCTTCGCCTGTTCGACGATCTCGGCCGGCGGGTCGTAGCGCTCGATCGGAAGGCCCCGGCCGGAGACGCCGTCGGCGACGCCGGGGAGCTCGCAGTAGTCGGCCGGGCAGAGGTTGAAGCTGCCGGGAAGCAGCAGGATCCTGATCGCGTAGAGCAGCTCGCCGTTCAGGATCTCGATCCGGACGATCGCGTCGCCCTCGGCGCGCAACTGCTCCTGGACGAGCACGGTGCCGTCGAGCCCGGGGTCGAGCGAGGCCTGCGCGAGGGACTCGGGCGACTCGTACGCGACGATGCCGGCGCCGCTGCCGCCGATGTTCGGCTTCACGAGCACGGGGAAGCGCATCCCCTCCGCGGCGGCGGCGAGCTGGGAGGCGTGGTTGACGACGCGGGTCCGGGGATGCCTGAGGCCGAGCCGCTCGAAGAGCGATACCTGCAGCGCCTTCGAGAGCTCGAGCCGGTAGGCGCCCGCGCCGTTGAGAACGTTGGCGCCGATCTCGTCCAGGTACGAGAGGTAGTGGAGCGAGTGGAAGATCGCTCCCGCATGGCCGCGCGTCCAGGCGGAGGGGCTCATCCGGTTGACGACGAGCGAGTAGGGGCTGGAGCGCTGCGCCGGGTCGAAGACGAGCGTGTTCGCGTCGAGGGGCTCGTAGGGAATCCCGCGGCGGTCGAGCTCGGCGAACAGCGGCAGAAACCACTGGGGATGCTCGTAGAGGATCGCGATCGGCTTGGCCATGCGTACCTCGGCAAAACGGCGCTGTCGCTCCTCCTATTCCGCGATGCGCGATGCTACGCCGCATGGGTGTGGTCCTCGCCGGACTGCTGCTCGCCCTCTGCCTGGGGTGCGGGGGGACTGACGACGGCCCCGAGGAGCTCCGGATCTACCACCTCGAAACGGCGATCGGCCCGCCCGGGGACGAGGGCGAGCTGCAGTGCGGGCCGCCGCGCCTCGTCTGCCCAGGGGTGATACGCCAACCACCGTCGAGCGGGTTTCGCTATGCGGTGCGGTCGGACCCCGGCCTGACGAGCGAGCACATCGAACGCTCGACAGTCCGGCAGGCCGTCGACCCGTCAACGGGGGCGCCGGTCGTGCACGTCCGCTTCACGTCCGAGGGACGCCGCGCGTTTGCGGCGCTCACCAAGGAGGCCGCCCGAGTGGGCGGGCGCGATCTGGGCTGGCATCACGTCGCGATCGTGGTCGGCGACGAGATCGTCGCCTTCCCGCAGATCGACTACGACTCTTTCCCCGACGGGTTCCCTAACGCGCGCGAATTCCAGATCGCCGCCGCGAGTGACGCTGACGCGGACGAGCTTGTGAGGAGGCTCCGCGGGAGCTAGTGCGAGCAGCCGGAGCCGCAGCCGCCGGCTGCGTGCGCGGTCGCATCGGGCGCGGCTTCCGCCGATGCATCAGACCCATCCTCGACCGTGAAGCTGTGGCCGCAACCGCACGAGGCCTGGGCGTTCGGGTTGTCGATCTTGAACCCTGATTCTTCGAGGCCCGTCAAAAAGTCGATCGTCGCGCCCTTGAGATACGGGACGCTGTGCGGGTCGATCACGATCGTGACGCCGTGCAGCTCGATCGTCTCGTCGTCCTCGACCGGGCCGGAGTCGAAGCCGAGCCCGTACTGGAAGCCCGAGCAGCCGCCGCCCTGAATCGCGACGCGCAGGACAGAGCTCTCGCCCTCGGGATCCTCGGCCATCAGCTTGCGTACTTTGTCCGCGGCCGTGGGCGTGATCGAAACGAGGGTGGTGTGCTGCTCGACTGTTGCCATCGCACGAATGATAGCAGGAGGGAAAGTCGGCGCCGGAGCAGCCACTTTGTAACAGCCGATACTCGCTTGGCTCCGACGCTTGCACCTCTCTTCGTGCGCCCGGTTCAAGCTTGCTAGCGTTCGCCCGATTCGGATGCTGGGCGACTACTTCCCGTTCCTCGTCTACGCGTTCCTCGCGGCTGCGATCCCGGCCTCGATGATCGCGTTCTCGTTCATCTTCGCCCAGCCCCCGCAGCGCCGCGTGAAGGCGCGCTTTCTCCCGTTCGAGTCCGGCGTTTCGGAAGGGCCGCCCAAGCAGCAACGCTTCACGGTCAGCTTCTATCTCACCGCGATGCTCTTCATCCTCTTCGACATCGAGATCGTCTTTCTCTACCCGCTTGCGATCGTGCTCGAGCGGCTGGGCTGGTTCGGCCTGACCGAGTTCCTCGTCTTCGTCGCGATCCTCGCCGTCGCCTACATCTACATCTGGCGGAAGGGCGCGCTCGAGTGGCACTAGATAAGTCCGTCGACCCCAACCGGATCTCGAAGCGGCCGCTCGCGCAGGCGGGGCTCCAGTCCGAGCGCCTGCTCTGGCCGACGAAGGGCCCCGGGGTGTTCGAGCAGGAGGTCGAAAGCCTGGAGGACGCCCTCGGGCTGACGACGCTCGAGAAGGCGGTCGCCTGGGCGCAGACCAAGTCGATGTGGCCGGCAACGTTCGGGCTCGCGTGCTGCGCGATCGAGATGATGTCGATCGTCTCCTCGCGGTACGACATCGCCCGCTTCGGGATGGAGAAGTTCAGCTCCTCGCCGCGCCAGGCCGACCTGCTGATCGTCTCGGGCCGCGTCGCGCACAAGATGGCTGCGCCGCTGCGCCAGGTCTACGACCAGATGCTCGAGCCGAAATGGGTGATCGCGATGGGCGCGTGCGCGAGCTCCGGCGGGATGTTCAACAACTACACGATCCTCCAGGGCGTCGACAAGGTCGTCCCGGTGGACATCCACGTGCCCGGGTGCCCGCCGCGGCCGGAGGCGCTGATGGAGGGGATCGTCAGGCTGCACGAGAAGGTGATGGCGGGCGTCCCACCGGCGTACGTGATCCGCGGGGCGGCGGAGTAGTGCCGTACGCAAGGGTCCCCGGCCTCGTCGAGACGAGGGAGGCGTTCGGCGAGACGACGCTCGTCGTCGACCCCGCGCGCCTCGTCGAGGCATGCCTGCATCTGCGAGACGAGGAGCGGTTCGACCTGCTTCTCGACATCACCGCGACCGACTACCTGGGCTGGGGCGAGACGCCCGTCGCCGGCTATTTCGGCACCGCGGGCGGGCGCGACCTCAACTCGCCGCTCCCCGCGTCGCAGGGCTACGAGCGCACCCCAGAGCCGAAGCCGACGCGCTTCACGCTCAGCTACCACCTCCTGCGCGTCGCCGACGACTCAGCCCGCGTGCGCGTCCAGGTTCGACTCGACGAAGGGGAGAGCGTCGCGACGGTGATCCCTGTCTGGCCGACGGCCGACTGGCACGAGCGGGAGGCCTGGGACATGATGGGGATCGGCTTCGAGGGACACCCCAACCTGATCCGGATCCTGATGGAGGACGACTGGGAGGGGCACCCGCTCCGCAAGGATTACCCCATCGGCGGCGAGCCGGTGCGATTCTCGGAGGAGGAATAGTGGCGGTCGTCGAGAGTCGCCCCGCGCCGATCTACCACGGCTCCAGGATCCCGAGTCCGGTGCCGACGATCCTCGCGACCGATCCGGCGCTCGAGGACGTCCTCACGGTCAACTTCGGGCCCAACCATCCGTCCACGCACGGCGTTCTGCGGCTGATCGTCGACCTCCACGGCGAGCACGTCGTCGGGCTCAACGCGGTGATCGGCTACCTGCACACCGGCTTTGAGAAGACGATGGAGCAGAAGACGTGGTGGAAGGGCGTCACCTACCCGGCGCGCGTCGACTACGTCTCCTTCCAGTACAGCGAGCTCGTCTACGTGCTCGCCGTCGAGAAGCTGCTCCAGCTCGAGGTGCCGCGGAAGGCCACGTGGATGCGGATGGCCCTCGGCGAGCTCTCCCGGATCCACTCGCATCTCGTCTACCTCGGCACCTCCGCGCTCGAGATCGGGGCGATCTCGATGTTCTGGTACTGCTTCCGCGAGCGCGACTTGGTGCTCGACCTCTTCGAGATGGTCACCGGCGCGCGGATGCACACCCGCTACTTCCAGGTCGGCGGGCTCGCGGAGGACATCCCGCGCGGCTTCTACGACGAGGCGCGCGCGTTCTGCGAGCGGATGCCGAAGGCGGTCGACGAGTACGAGGCGATTCTGAACCAGAACAAGATCTGGCTCGAGCGGACGAAGGGTGTCGGGCTGCTCTCCGCGCAGGACGCCATCGCCCTCGGCCAGACGGGCCCGATCCTGCGCGCCTCCGGCGTCGACTGGGACCTGCGCAAGCGCGAGCCGTACCTCGCCTACGAGGAGGTCGATTTCGACGTGCCCGTCTACGGCGGCGGCGATGTCTTCGACCGCTACAAGGTGCGGGTCGACGAGATGCGCGAGTCGACGAAGATCGTCGCGCAGTGCATCGAGCGGCTCGAGGAGATGCAAGGCGAGCCGTGGATCGCGGACGACCGCAAGGTCGTGCTGCCGCCGCGCGAGGAGCTCCACACCTCGATGGAGTCGCTCATCTACCACTTCAAGATCGTCACCGAGGGCTACCGCGTACCGGAGGGCGAGGTCTACGTCGGCGTCGAGTCGCCACGTGGAGAGTCGGGCTGCTACCTCGTCTCCGACGGCGGGCCGAAGCCCTGGCGGGTCAAGTTCCGCGCCCCCTCGTTCGCCGCGCTCCACGCCACCGCCACCTGCATGACCGACGCGGCCGTCGCCGACCTGATCGCGATCGTCGGCTCGCTCGACGCCGTGATGGGAGACGTCGACCGGTGAGCGCGGCCGAGACGACCCTGTACGACGCGATCCAGCGCGTGCGGGCGCTCTATCCGGTCTCGCGCTCGGCGACGCTGCCGGCGCTGCGGCTCGCGCAAGAGCAGCACGGCTGGCTGTCGCCGGAGGCGTTCCGCGAGGTCGCCGAGGCGCTCGAAGAGACGCCCGCGTACTGCATGGCAGTGGCGTCCTTCTACGACATGTACCACCTGAAGCCCGTCGGCCGGCACCTCGTCGAGGTGTGCACGAACATCTCCTGCGCCCTCGTCGGCGCGCAGCAGGTGCTGGAGGCCTTCGAGGGGGAGCTCGGCGTGCGTGCGGGCGAAACGACCGAGGACGGCGAGGTGACGCTGCGCACCGTGGAGTGCGCCGGCGGCTGCGGATGGGGCACCGTCGTCGCCGTCGACCACCGCTATCGCGAGCCCGTTCGCGCGGCCGACGTGCCGGCGATCGTGGAGGAGCTTCGTGGCGGCTGAGCAGTTCGTCGTCCTCGCGGGTGCGGAGGAGAAGCCGCTGCTCAAGCTCGCCGACTACCGCGAGGTGGGCGGCTTCGAGGCGCTCGCGAAGGCGCGGCAGATGGAGCCGCAACAGGTCGTCCAGGAGATTCTCGACTCGGGCCTGCGGGGCCGCGGCGGCGCCTTCTTTCCCACCGGTCGCAAGGCGAGCTTCCTCGCGAAGGGCACCGGCAAGCCCACCTACCTCGTCGTCAACGCCGACGAGTCGGAGCCTGGCACATTCAAGGACCGCGAAATCATGTTCTCCGTCCCGCACCGGCTGATCGAGGGCTGCCTGATCACGGCCCACGCGATCGAATCGACGCAGGTCTTCATCTACATCCGTGGCGAGTACCTGTCCGAGTTCGAGATCCTGATGGCCGCGCTCGAGGAGGTGCACGGCGCCGACCTGCTCGGCGGCGTCACGATCGTCCTCCACCGCGGCGCCGGCGCGTACATCTGCGGCGAGGAGACGGCGCTGCTCGAGTCGCTCGAGGGCAAGCGCGGCCAGCCGCGCACCAAGCCGCCCTTCCCGGCCGTCGCCGGCCTCTACGCCTCGCCGAGCCTGATCAACAACGTCGAGACGATCTCCACCGTCCCGAAGATCGTCGAGCTCGGCGCCAAGGAGTACGCGAAGATCGGCGTGCCACCCGACTCGTCGGGTACGCGCGTCTTCTCCCTCTCGGGCAACGTCGTCAGCGGCGGCAACTACGAGGTCGCGATGGGGACGACGCTTCGCGAGCTGATCTACGACTTCGGCGGCGGCATTGCGGCCGGCCGCGAGTTGAAAGCGGTCATCCCTGGCGGCTCATCGGTGCCGATCCTCACGCCCGATCAGATCGACGTCTCGCTCGACGCCACCTCGATCGCCGAGGCCGGCTCGATGCTCGGCTCGGGCGGCGTCGTCGTGATCGACGACCGCTGCTGCATGGTGCAGCTCGGGCTGCGGGTGGCGCAGTTCTACATGCACGAGAGCTGCGGCAAGTGCACGCCGTGCCGCGAAGGCACCCGTTGGATGGTGCAGATCCTGGACGCGATCGAGGAGGGGACCGCGTCCCAGCGGGATCTCGACCTGCTGCTCGACGTCTGCGATCGGATCCTCGGGAAGTGCCTCTGCCCGCTCGGCGACGCGGCGGCCATGCCGGTCGCCAGCTACGTCGACAAGTTCCGCGCCGAGTTCCAGGAGCACCTCGACAGGGGCTGCCCGATGCACGGCGAGTCGTCGCTCGAGAACGTGCTCGCGCCGGTCGACCAGCACACGCACGACCCGGTTGCCACGGTGCCCGCATGAGCGCGGTCGAGAAGGCCATGGTCAAGGTCACCGTCGACGACCGCGAGGTCGAGGTCGCGCCCGGCACCGGGCTCGTCGAGACCGCTGCGGCGGCCGGGATCGAGATACCGGTCTTCTGCTACGAGCCGCGGCTCGGCCCCCCTATCGGCGCCTGCCGCATGTGCCTCGTCGAGGTCGAGGGGATCCCGAAGCTCCAGGCCGGCTGCACGCTGACCGCACAGGAGGGGATGGTCGTCCGCACGGCGCAGTTCTCGGAGAAGGCCGCAGAGGGTCAGAACGCGACGCTCGAGTTCATCCTCGCCAACCACCCGCTCGACTGCCCGGTCTGCGACAAGGGCGGCGAGTGCCCGCTCCAGGACCTGACGTTCAAGTACGGCCCCGGCCAGACGCGGATGAACTTCCCCAAGCGGACGTTCGACAAGCCGGTCCCGATCTCGCCGACGATTGCGCTCGACCGCGAGCGCTGCATCCTCTGCTATCGCTGCACGCGCTTCTCATCCGACGTCGCCGAGGACGGGCAGCTCGTAGCCCGAAACCGCGGCGCCCAGTCGCTGATCGCCACCTTCGAGGACGAGGCCTACCGGGCACCGTTCAGCGGCAACGTGATCGAGCTCTGCCCCGTCGGGGCGCTCACCTCGACTCAGTACCGCTTCCAGGCGCGGCCTTGGGAGATCCAGAACGTACCCACGGTCTGCGGGCTCTGCCCTGTCGGCTGCAACATCTCGGCGACCACGCGTGAGGGCAAGGTCAAGCGGATCCTCTCGCGCAATCATCCCGAGGTCGACCAGGGCTGGCTTTGCGACAAGGGCCGCTTCGCCTACCCGTACATGTACGCCGACGACCGGATCGTCGACCCGCTCGAGCGCGTGCGCCGGCGGGGCCTCGGCGAGCTCTCCTGGGACGACGCGCTCGATCGCGCCGAGGCGCTGATCCGCGGCGCCGAGGGCAGGATCGTGACGGCGCTCTCCGGCTCCGAGACCGTGGAGCAGGCCTACGCGCTCGCCAAGCTGCTGCGCCAGGGAGCGGGCGCGCACTCGGCCGTCCTCCCCGAGGCGACCTCCAACGCGCTTGACGCATTTCGCGCGCCGCTCTCGGCGATCGCCGACGCGGAGATCGTCGTCGTTGTCGGGGACGAGCAAGTGACGGATCGCGCGCCGATCGTCGACCTCTGGATCAAGCAGGCGCGCCGGAACGGCGCCGAGGTCGTCCGCGTCGCGGAGCCGCGGCTCGACCCGGAGCTCGAGGCGCGCGTGACCGCCTCCGACCGCGTCGTCCTGATCTGGTCAGGCCGCGCGGGCGGCGGGGGCGCCCGCCTCGCGGAGCTCGGGCACCGGCTGGGGCTCGAGGGCAAGCCCGGCTCCGCGGCCTTCAACCTTCCATCTACGCCGAACGCGCGTGGCGTCGCCGACGCCTGGGCCGCAGCCGCCGACGTCGACGAGGAGAATCCCGAGCCGATCGCGCTCCTGATCGTCTCCGGCGACGAGGCTGCGGCCGACCCGGCCGTGCGCTCGCTCGCCGAGCAGGCCGAGCACACGATTGTGATCACGATGTTCCACGGCCTCGCCGTCGGCTGGGCCGACCTCGTGCTGCCGGGGACGAGCTACCTGGAGCGCGACGGCTCCTTCGTCAACCTCGAAGGACGCGTCCAGCGCCTGCGGCGCAGCGTGATTCCGCCCGTGCCCGACGAGCTGGCGTGGCTCTCAAAGCTGGCCGAGCGGTTCGGCGTCGAGCTCTCGCCGCACGCGGCGCTCGTCTTCGCCGAGCTCTCGGAGCTGATCTACGGCGGCATCTCGTTCGGCGAGGCCGGCGAGCGTGCCGAGCTGCCTGCGCGCAAGCCCTACCTGCCGCCCCCGCCGGCCTCGACGGCGCCGATCCCGCCGGCCGTAGCGCCTCCGGGCGCGCACTTCCTGGGCACGTTGACGCTGCAGCGCTACCGGCCGCTCTTCTCGGGGCCCGCTGTCGAGCGCGTCCCCGAGCTCCAGTTCCAGCGGCCCGATCCGGTGATCGAGCTCGCCGCCGGCGACGCCGAGCGCCGCCAGATCGCAAACGGCGAGACGGTCAGCGTCCGCTCGAACGGCACAGTTCTTGCTCTTAAGGCGTCGATCAACCGGGCGCTCGCCAACGGCACCGTTCGGATCGCCGAGGAGCACGCCGCGGAGCTCTACCGCGACGTCGAGGTGGTGAAGACGTGACCGAGCCGTGGTGGGTGAGCGTGATCAAGTCGGTGATCATCATCAACCTCGTCATGGCCGCCTTCGCGTACATGACGCTCGCCGAGCGGAAGGTGATGGGGCGGATGCAGCAGCGCTACGGCCCTAACCGCGCGGGCCCGTTCGGCCTCTTGCAGCCGATCGCCGACCTGATGAAGCTGATCCGGAAGGAGAGCTTCTTCCCCGGCTCGGCCGTCAACGTGCTCTACATCGCCGCGCCCTTCGTCGCCGCGTTCACGGCGCTCTCGACCTTTGCGGTGATCCCGTTCGGCCCCGGCTGGGAGATCTTCGGGACGCAGGTGGACGGGCAGATCGCCGACGTCCCGATCGCGCTGATCCTGATCTTCGCGATCGGCTCCGTCGGGATCTACGGCTTCATCGTCGGCGGCTGGGCCTCCGACTCCAAGTACGCCCTGCTCGGCTCGATGCGAACGTGCGCGCAGCTCGTCAGCTACGAGGTCTCGCTCGCCCTCTCCGTGCTCGGCGTCGTGATCATGGCGCAGTCGCTTTCGCTGACCCAGATCGTCTCCGCGCAGAACGACTGGTGGTACATCCTGCCCCAGTTCGTCGGCTTCGTCGTCTTCATGTTCGCGGGCACCGCCGAGACCGCCCGCGCCCCGTTCGACCTGCCCGAGGCCGAGCAGGAGCTCGTCGCCGGGTACCACACGGAGTACGGCGGCATGCGCTTCGGGCTCTTCACGATGTCGGAGTACATCAACCTGATCACGCTGTCCGGCCTCGCCGTGACGCTCTTCCTGGGCGGCTGGCACTTGCCCGGCAACGTGCTCGAGGGCTTCGGCCCGGTCTGGTTCATGCTCAAGCTCGTCCTGCTCCTTTTCATCTTCATCTGGATGCGGACGACGCTGCCACGCCTGCGCTACGACCAGCTGATGCGCTTCGGCTGGAAGGTGCTCCTGCCGGTGGCGACGATCAACGCCGTCGTCACCGCAGTCCTCGTGGTGGCTCTCTGATGGCGCTCGGAAGCGGTACCGCGAAGGGCTTCGGCGTCACCTTCAAGCACATCTTCAAGCGGCCGATCACGCAGGAGTACCCCGAGTTCAAGCGGCCGGTCTACCCGCGCTTCCGCGGCCGGCACCGGCTGCACGTCCACGAGAACGGGCTCGAGAAGTGCGTCGGCTGCTCGCTCTGCGCGGCCGCGTGCCCGGCGGACTGCATCCGCGTCGTCCCGGCCGAGAACACCGCCGACAACCGCGTCTCGGCCGGCGAGCGCTACGCGCGGATCTACGAGATCAACCTCAGCCGCTGCATCTTCTGCGGCTACTGCGAGCTCGCCTGCCCGTTCGACGCGATCACGCTCGGCAACGAGTACGAGATGTCGGAGTACTCGCGCGACGACATGATCTACACGAAGGACATGCTGCTCGCGGAGCCGATGAAGAAGGTTCCGGTCGCCGACCGCGATCTCTACGACACCCCGATCCCGGCCTACAAGTCCTCGTCGTAAATGGGCAACTTCCTCGTCTGGGCGATCTGGCTCCTGGCTGCGGCCGCCTGCCTCGGCTCCGGCCTCGCCGTGGTCTCGTTCACGAACCCGTTCTACTCGGCGCTCGCGCTGATCGGGAACCTCGGCTCGCTCGCCGTCCTGTTCCTGCTCGCCTCGGCCGAGTTCCTCGCCGCCGCGCAGGTGCTCGTCTACGCCGGGGCGGTGATGGTGATGTTCCTCTTCGTGATCGCCTACCTCGGCGAGCGCGCGGCGCCGATGGCCGGCGGGCCCTCGTGGATCTCGCTCGGCGCGATCGTGGCGGCGAGCGCGCTGCTCGTCGAGGTCGTCGTCGTGATCGGGCTCGCGGCCGGCGACGGGCTGGCGGACGAGGCCACCGTCAAGCGCTCCTTCGGGAGCCCCGAGGAGATCGGGCGGCTGTTCCTCACCGACCACCTGCTCGCGTTCGAGATCACGTCGATCGTGCTGTTGATCGCGGCCGTCGGCGGCGTCGTGCTGGGCACGCGCTCCCGGGCCGAGGACGAGGAGGAGCTGGCGCGTGCGCGGGCCTGACGTTGCCTGGTACCTGATCGTCTCGGCGATCCTCTTCTCGATCGGCACCGCCGGGGTGCTGCTGCGGCGCAGCCCGCTGATCGTGCTGCTCTCGCTCGAGATCATGCTGAACTCGGGCAACCTCGCCTTGATCGCGTTCGCGCGCATGCACGGCGGGCACGACGGCCAGATCTTCGCGCTCGCCGTCATGGCCGTCGCCGCCTCCGAGGTCGTCGTCGGCCTCGGCCTGATCGTCGCCATAGCGCGCAAGCGACTCGACCTCGACGTCGACCGGCTTCGGGTGCTGCGCGGCTAATGCCATTGATCGCCGGCGCGTGGGTCTGCCTGCTCGCTCCCCTGGCCGGGGCGCTGCTGATCGCGCTCGCGGGGACATCCATCTCGCGGCGGGCCGCGGCCTGGATCTCGACGCTGTCGGTGTTCACCGCCTTCGGCGGCGCCGTCGTCTCGTTCTTCGGCCTGCTCGGACGGAACCACGAGGAGCGCGAGCAGGTCACGACCGCCTGGACCTGGCTCGCGACGAGCAACTTCGACGTCGGCCTCTCGCTGCTCGTCGACCCGCTCGCCGTGACGATGATGCTGATCGTCTCCGGGGTCGGCGGGCTGATCGTCCTCTACTCGATCGGCTACATGGACGGCGATCCCGAGGAGCGCCGCTACTTCGCCTACATGTCGCTCTTCGTCTTCTCGATGCTGATGCTGGTGCAGGCGGGGAACTTCCTGCTTCTGCTCGTCGGCTGGGGTCTCGTCGGGCTCGCCTCCTACCTGCTGATCGGCTTCTGGCACCAGCGTCCGGAGGCCGTCGCGGCCGCGAAGAAGGCGTTCGTGATGAACGCGTTCGGCGACGCGACGATGGCGCTCGCGTTCTTCGTCCTGATCTGGCAGACGGGCGCGCTGGACTTCGAGACGGCCTTCGCGGGCGCAGGGGGCATGTCGCAGACGCTCGTCAATCTCGTCGCGCTCGGCCTCCTCGGCGGCGCGGTCGCCAAGTCGGCCCAGATTCCGCTGCACACCTGGCTTCCCGACGCGATGGAGGGGCCAACGCCTGTTTCCGCCCTGATCCACGCGGCGACGATGGTGACCGCGGGCGTCTACCTGATCGTCCGCGCGCACCCGATCTTCGAGCTCGCTCCCTCGATCGCCGACCTCGCGGCCGGGCTCGGCGCCGTCACCTTGCTCGCCGCCGGCCTGATCGCGCTCGTCCAGACCGACATCAAGCGCGTGATCGCGTACTCGACGATGTCGCAGATCGGCTACATGTTCCTTGCCGCCGGGCTGGGCGCATACGGGAACGGGATGTTCCACCTGATGACGCACGCCTTCTTCAAGGCGCTGCTCTTCATGGCCGCCGGGCTCGTGATCCACCACCTCGCGAACGAGCAGGACATCCGCAAGATGGGCGGCCTCCGCAAGGCGATGCCCAGGACCACGATCGCTTTCCTCGTCGGCTCGCTTGCGCTCGTCGGGATCCCGCCGCTCTCCGGCTTCTTCTCGAAGGACTCGATCCTCGCCTCGGCGCTTGCGAGCGGCGGCTATGGGCAGATGCTCTTCGCGGCCGGCCTCGTCGGCGCGCTGCTGACCGGGCTCTACACCTTCCGGCTCTTCTTCCTCGTCTTCGGCGGCGAGCCGTCGCCGCTCGTCAAAGAACACGATCACGGGCCGGGTCACGCGGAGGGGCCGTGGACGATGACCGTTCCGGTCGGCATCCTGACCGTCCTCGCCGTGATCGGTGGTTGGGTGCAGATCGCCGGCATCTGGCACCCGTTCGGCGAGTGGCTCGATCCGATCGCGGTCGGGAGGGAGCACCTGGCCCTCGTCGAGCCGACGGTTACGCAGGACTACGTCACGAGCGCGCTCGCCGTCGGACTCGGCCTCGTCGGGATCTGGGGCGCGTGGCTGCTCTACGGGGCACGGAAGCGGCCGGTGCCGCGCTGGGCGGCGGTCCAGGAGACGCTCGAGCACAAGCTCTGGTTCGACGAGCTCTACGACGCGATCTTCTTCAAGCCCGCCGTGCTCGTCTCGCGGCTCTTCCGGCGCGGCGTCGAGGAGCCGCTGATCGGCGGCTCGATCGAGGGCGTCACGCTTGGCGCGCGTAACGCCGCCGGCGCGGTCGGTGAGGCTCAGACAGGCTATCTCCGCTCCTACGCCCTGGCGATCGCCGCCGGGGTCGTCGTCGTCGTCGTCGTCTTCGTTTCGGTGCAATGACGACAGCGCTGATCGCACTCCCGCTCGTCGCCGCCCTCGTGGTCTGGCTGCTGCCGCTTCCCGGCCGCGTCGCAGGCGTGCTCGCGTTGCTCGTCGCCCTCGCCGAGGTCGCGCTCTGGACGGTCGCGGTCGCCGGCTTCGACTTCGA
>JBKJSM010000110.1:0-20194 GCA_046594445.1 Gaiellaceae bacterium
TGACGTCGATCTGGCCGCCCGTCGCCTCGATCCCCTTGGCGATGAAGACGATCGTGAGCGTGTTCGCGATCGTCCAGAGCATGAACGCGACGTCCCACCAGATGTAGCGGCGGGTCAGGTAGACGTTGCGCTCGACGACGCCGCCGAGCCCGATCAGCTCGGCTCGCATCGTCCCGGCTAGAGCCCTCATGCGAACACCTCCCGATCCTCGTCGCCCTCGTCGACCTCGGCCTCGAAGGCGCGGCCGGTCGCCGCGAAGAACGCCGCCTCGAGCGTCTCCACGTTGAAGCGCTCCAGGATCTCCGGCACCGTCTCGAGAAAGAGGAGTTCGCCGCGGTCGAGGACACCGACGCGGTCTGCGAGCGCCTCCGCCTCGGCGAGGTCGTGCGTGCAGAGCAGGATCGTCGAGTCGTGGGTGCGCCGCACCTCGCGGATGAAGTCCTGTACCTCGAGCTTCGAGCGCGGGTCGAGCCCGGTCGTCGGCTCGTCCAGCAGGAGCAGCACCGGCGAGGTAAGCAGGGCCCGGGCGAGCGCGACCTTCTGCTGCATCCCGCGCGAGAGGTTCTCCATCGGCTCGGTGCGCCGATCGGCCGGGAAGCCGACGCGGGTCAGGATCTCGGGGATCCCCTTCCGGGTCTCCTTCGGGCCCATCCCGTAGAAGCGGGCCGCGTAGCTCAGGTTTTCGCCGGCCGACATCCGCTTGAAGAAGCTGGCCTCGACCGAGACGCGGTTGACGAGCTTCCGCACCGGGCGAGGGTCGGTGAAGACGTCGTGCCCGAAGACGCGGGCGCTGCCCCCGTCGTGGAGCAACAGCGTCGAGAGCAGGCGGACCAGCGTCGACTTGCCCGAGCCGTTCTGGCCCAGGATCGCGACGCACTCGCCCCGCTCCATCGTGAACGTGACGCCCGTCAGCGCCGCACGCTTCTTGCGCGCGAAGCGGCCCGCCTTCTTGTCGCGGCGCGAGAACTCCTTGCGGAGGTCACGGACCTCCACGGCTGGCACGGAACGGCTCAATTCGACTACCTCACTCACTTCGACTCCTTCGATTCACACGCGAAACTCCAGGGACCACGGCTGACAGCGACCCGCACGACGGCGGGCCGCGAGCACGGGTGACCTAGATGTGGAAGAGAAGTCTCACGAGGGCGACGATACCAGCGGCTGCGGCTGGGCGCCAGCCGAATTCTTGATCCCGAGCAGACCGACGATGCCGCCCGCGGCCACGAGCGCGGCGGTCAGAACCATGCCCGTCCCGAAGCCTGCGATGTCGCCGGAGCGGCTCTGAACCGCCACACCGACGACCGCAATACCGAGAAGCCCTGCCACGCGTGCGACCGCGTTGTTGACGCCGGATGCGATACCGCTGCCGCCCCGTACCGCATCTGCCATCACGGTCGCAGTCAGCGGCGTGACCGTCAGCGCGAGGCCGATGCCGAACAGGAGCATCCCCGGCAGCACTTCCACGACGTAGTCGACGCGGTCATCCAGCCGTGCCAACAAGAGCACGCCTGCGGCGGCGATCAACGGCCCACCGCCCATGAAGAGCCGCGGCCCAAAGCGAGCCGAGAGCGCACCGAAGCGCCGCGAGCAGGCGAACAGGATCAGCGTCACCGGCACGGCTGCGAGCCCGCTTTCGAGCGGCGACCAGCCGACGACCTGCTGCAGGTGGATCGTCAGGAAGAAGAAGAGCGACGAGAGGCCCGCGTAGACGAGCAGCGTCTCGACGTTCGCGAACGTGAAGTTGCGGCGGCGGAAGAGCCCTAGGGGCAGCATCGGGTCGGGCGTTCGCCGCTCCCAGAGCACGAAGAGCGCGAGCAGGACAGCACCAGCGGCGAGCCCGCCGAGCACGACGGGGTCGACCCAGCCGCGCTGCGGCTGCTCGACGAGCGCGAAGACGGGTGCGGCCAGACCGAGCGTGGTCAGCAGCCCGCCTACGAGGTCGAGCCGGCGCGTCCGCACTCTCCGGGCCTCGCCCCGCTCGACTGCGAGCCAGATCAGCGCCAACGTGACGAGTACGAAGGGAACGTTGATCGCGAAGATCCAGCGCCACGAGGTGACGTGGAGGATGCCGCCACCGGCGAGCGGGCCGATCACGGTCGCGATCCCGACCCAGGCGGTCCAGGTGCCGATCGCCGCGCCGCGCTCCTTCTCGTTCGAGAAGGACGTCGCGATCAACGCCAGCGACGCCGGCGTCAGCAGCGCGCTCGTCATCCCCTGTAGCGCCCGGGCGGCGGCGAGTAGCTCGATCGTCGGTGCGAGGGCGCAGAGTAGAGAGGCGATGCCGAAGGCGCCCACGCCGAGCGCGAAGATCCTCCGCTCGCCGTAGAGGTCGCCGAGCGAGCCACCGACGAGGATCAGCGAGCCGAGCGTCAGGAGGTACGCATTGACGACCCATTGCTGGCCGGCGAGGCCGCCGCCGAGGTCGTTCTCGATCGCGGGCAGGGCCACGTTGACCACGGTCGCGTCGAGCAGCGCGATCCCGGAGCCGAGGATCGCAGCGATCAGCGTCAGGGTGCGTGCGCGCTTTGCCTCCATCCTCGCGCGATGCTACGGTTTCGTCAGGTTCCGCCGGCGAAGGCGGTTCCGAGGCTATGGCGCCTCGCAACTCATTCGAGTTGCGGGCGCTTTTTTTGTGGTCCAACGGAAGGGGAGGCGAGATGTCGGAGACAGAGAGCAGGCACTACCTGGCTGGCAGTCGTGAGATTGGCGACGGCGAGACGCTGCCGGACGCGCGCGAGGCGCTGGAGTGGGCGGCGGAGACGCGCGTCTCGATGGTCGACCTGAAGTTCTGCGACCTGCTTGGAACGTGGCAGCACATGACGCTGCCGCTGCGGGCGTTCGACGCGAGCGCGTTCGAGGAGGGGCTCGGCTTCGACGGCTCCTCGATCCGCGGCTGGCAGGGGATCTCGGAGTCGGACATGCTGCTGATGCCCGACCCGACCTCGGCGATTCTCGATCCGGGCACGGAGGCGCCGACGATGTCGCTGATCTGCGAGATCGCCGACCCGGTCACCAAGGAGGGCTACTCGCGCGACCCGCGCCGGGTCGCGAAGCGCGCGGAGGAGTATCTGCGCCAGACCGGGATCGCGGACACCTGCTTCGTCGGCCCCGAGTGCGAGTTCTTCGTCTTCGACGAGGTCAGTTACGACCTCGGCCCAAACGCGGCGCACTACTCGGTCGACTCCTCGGAAGGGTTCTGGAACTCGGGCAAGCCCGGCCTCGGCTACACGTCGCGCCCCAAGGAGGGCTACTTCCCGACGGCGCCGCACGACACGCTGCACGACCTGCGCACGGCGATGGTGCTGACACTCGAGCGGCTCGGGATCGCGTGCGAGTTCCACCACCACGAGGTCGCCTCCGGCGGCCAGTGCGAGATCGACCTCCGCTTCGACTCGCTGACGAAGATGGCCGACCAGGTCATGACCTACAAGTACGTGGTCAAGAACGTCGCCCGGGCGCACGGCAAGTCGGTCACGTTCATGCCGAAGCCGATCTTCGGCGACAACGGCTCGGGGATGCACTGCCACCAGTCCCTCTGGAAGGAGGGCACGCCGCTGATGGCGGACAAGTCCGGCTACGCGGGACTCTCGCAGCTCGCCCGTGCCTACGTCGGCGGCCTGCTCGAGCACGCGCCCGCGCTGCTCGCGCTCTGCGCGCCGACGACGAACTCGTACCGCCGGCTCGTGCCCGGTTATGAGGCTCCGGTCAACCTCGTCTACTCGCAGCGCAACCGCTCGGCCTGCATCCGGATCCCCATGTACTCGGACTCGCCGAAGGCGAAGCGGATCGAGTTCCGCTGCCCCGACGCGGCCGCGAATCCGTACCTCGCCTTCTCGGCGATGCTGATGGCGGGCATCGACGGGATCGAGCGCGGGCTCGACCCGGGCGCTCCCGCCGACTACGACCTCTTCGAGGAGGCAGGACAGGATGTTCCGCAGGTGCCGGGCTCGCTGGCCGAGTCGCTCGACGCGCTCGAGGCCGACCACGAGTTCCTGCTCCGGGGTGGGGTCTTCACCGAGGACCTGATCCGGACGTGGATCGACTGGAAGCGGGAGCACGAGGTCGAGGTCGTCCAGCTCCGCCCGCACCCGGCCGAGTTCTCCCTTTACTACGACTGCTAGGAAGCTCCGTGCGCCGGTTGCCCGCCCTGGCGGAGGGCTAGTCCGCTTCGGACCTGGCCGGGGTCTGACCCCGGCCAGGTCCGTTTTGGGCAGGTCAGGAGGCGGAGAAGGTGACCGTGACGCTCGCGGTCGTCTGCTCCGTGCCCGGCTCGATCGGCGTCGAGGCGGTGTCCTGCGCCTTGTTGGCGGCGAAGGGGAGCGGCGACGGAGCGCCGCCCGACTCGACGATCGCCGTCACTCGGCCGAGCGACAGGTTCGCCGCGGCGGCGAGCACCTGTGCGCTGCCGCGGGCGTTCGCGACCGCTGCCGCGAGGGCCGCGCGGTACTGCTCGGTGCGGTCGCCACTCGAGAGCGACGGGCCGTAGATCTGGTTGGCGCCCGCCGTCACCGCTGCATCGATCAAGGCGCCCGCCTTGGCGATCTCCTTGATCGTTGCGGAGACGGTGTTCGTGGCCGTGAACCCTCGCACCTCGTTTTGCTCGTCGTAGCGCGGGGAGAGCGAGACGGACTGCGTCTTGACGCCGGTGCCGCCGGCGGCCTTGACGGCCACGATCACCTTCCGCATCTCGATCGCGTTCGCGGCGAGCGCGGCCTTCGCGGTCGGGCCCTGGCTCTCGACGCCGAAGGACAGCTCGGCGCGGTCCGGGACGGACGAGACCGAGGCGGTGCCGACGACGGTGATGTCGCCCGGGTCGGCTGCGGCGCTCGAGGCCGAGCCGGGCAGGGTCGCCGCCGCGAGCGCGACAGCGAGGACGAGCGGTGCGGCAATGAGTAGGAGTCGTGTTTTCATGCCCTGCATACGCCGCCGGCGGCGGCGTCGTCACAAGGCTGTGAGACGCTCCCGCGCGGCTGCGACCGCCTCGCGCACCGCCGCGGGGCCGGGGGCGGTACGAGCACTCGGCTCCGGCGGGACGAACGTCCCGTCGCGCACGGAGGCCGCCACCTGCTCGTGCGCGTCGCGAAAGGCGACACCCTCGCGCACGAGCGCCTCCGCGGCATCCGTCGCGAGCAGAAGCGGATCGGCTGCGGCCTCGGCCAGCCGCTCGCGCTCGAGCTCGAGGCCGGCGACGAGCGGCGTCAGCGCAGCGAGCGCCAGTCGCAGGTCCGCGCGGGCGGCGAAGACCGGGGACTTGTCCTCCTGGAGGTCGCGGTTGTACGCGAGCGGCAGTCCCTTGACGGTGGCAAGCAGCCCGGTCAGCCGGCCGATCGCCGTCCCCGCCTTGCCGCGCGCGAGCTCGGCCACGTCGGGGTTCAGCTTCTGCGGCATCATCGACGAGCCGGTGGCCGCGTCCTCGGGCAGGCGGGCGAAGCCGAACTCCGCGCTCGTCCAGAGCACGAGTTCCTCGCCGATCCGCGACAGATGGACGAAGCAGACGGCGACGGCATAGAGGTAGTCGAGCGCGAAATCGCGGTCGGCGACGGCGTCGAGCGAATTGCGCATCTGGCGTTCCGGTTGCGGCAGTGGCAGGGTCGAGCCTGCCAGCGCGCCCGCACCGAGCGGGCTCTCGCCGGCCGCGGTAGCCGCGGCGGCGAACCGGACGAGATCGCGCTCGAGCATCTCCACCCAGGCGAGCAGGTGATGGCCGACGGTGACCGGCTGGGCGCGCTGCAGGTGCGTGTAACCGGCCATCGGCGTCTCGGCGTCCGCTTCGGCGCGATCGAGCACGGTCACTGCGAGCGTCGCGAGCGCTGCCCGTGCCTCGACGGCCGCGTCGGCGACATAAAGCCGGAACGCGGCGGCGACCTGGTCGTTCCGGGAGCGGCCGGCGTGAATCTTCCGGCCGACGTCGCCCAGCAGCCGCTCGATCGCGCTGTGGACGTCCTCGTCGGTGGGCTCTAGAGGCACAGCTTCCCGTGCGATCCGCGCGAGTCGAGCCTCAGCGTCGGCGAGCTCGGCGTCATCGAGGATGCCGGCCGCATGCAGGCGGCGCGCGTGCACGGCCGACGCCTCGCAGTCATACGGAAGCAGCTCGGCGTCGTCGGCGAGGAGGAAGGCTGCGACGGCGGGATCGAGCGCTCGCCCCACCCGTCCCGCCCAGAGTGTCATGCCTCCGTCTTGGCCCGCGCGCGGGCCGCGGCCAGCTCCACTTCCAGAGACGAGATCTTGATGAAGCCCTCGGCGGCCGCGTGCGGGAACGTCTCGCCGGCGCCGTATGAAGCGAGCTTTTCGGCGTAGAGCATGTTCGGCGAGCGCCGTCCGGTGACGACGGACGCGTTCGGGCGCAGCTCGACCCGAACCTCGCCCTCGAGGAGCTCCTGGGTCTTGTCGACGAAGGCGTCGATCGCCTCGCGCGCGGGGCTGAACCAGAGCCCCTCGTAGACGAGCTCCGTCCAGCGCTGCTCGAGGCCGCGCTTGATCCGCGCCTCATCCTTGGTCAGCACGACGTCTTCGAGCGCGGAGTGGGCCTGGATCAGCACGAGCGCGGCGGGCGCCTCGTAGACCTCGCGGCTCTTGATCCCGACGGCGCGGTTCTCGATCATGTCGAGCCGCCCGATCCCGTACGAGCCCGCGAGCGCGTTCAGCTTTGCGATCAGCTCCGCGAGCGGCAACTCCTCGCCGTCGAGGGCCACGGGCACGCCCGCATCGAAACCGATCGTCACCTCGACCGGGGCAGGCGCGGAGGCGGGATCGCTCGTGAGCGCGTAGGGCTCCTCGGGCGGGGCGGCCCACGGATCCTCGAGCACGCCGGCCTCGATCGCGCGGCCGAAGAGGTTCTCGTCGATCGAGAACGGCGACGCCTGCGTGGCGGCGACCGGGATGCCCTTGGCGATCGCGTAGTCGATCTCTTCCTCGCGCGTCCAGATCCGGTCGCGCAGCGGGGCGATCACGCGGAGGTCGGGGTCGGTCGCCTTGAACGCGAGCTCGAAGCGGAGCTGGTCGTTCCCCTTGCCCGTGCAGCCGTGGACGACCGCCTCGGCGCCGAGCTCGACCGCCAGCTCGGCGACCGCCTGCGCGATCACCGGCCGCGAGAGCGCGGAGACGAGCGGGTACTTGCCCTCGTAGAGCGCATTCGCCTTGATCGCGCGGGCGCACTGCTCCTCGGCGAAGGCGTCCTTGCGGTCGACCAGCACGACGTCGTCGGCGCCGGCCGCCTTCGCACGCTCGACCGACGCTTCGAGGTCGAACTCCTGACCGACGTCGACGAGCACCGCAACGACTTCGTCGAAGCCGTACCAGTCCTCCTTGAGCCAGCTGACGATGCAGCTCGTGTCGAGGCCGCCCGAGAAGGCGACTGCGGCGATCCGGCTCATGACGCATAGTATGCATAAAACTCGGATTTCATGCACACGGTAGGCTTCTCCCGGTGGAGGCCTGCTTCGTAGACTGCCGCCCGCGCGAGGCCTATCTCGCGGGCCACGTGCCCGGGGCTGCGCACGCCGACCCGGAGCTTCACCTGACGGGAGGCGTGGGCGGCGGGCGCCATCCGCTGCCGAGCGCGGAGGCGTTCGCCGCGTGGGCCGCCGCCGCCGGAATTGCTACGGGCACGCTCGTCGTCGGCTACGACGAAGGGACCGGCTGGGCCGCGCGGCTCTGGTGGCTGCTGCGGCACTTCGGCCACGACGACGCCGCCGTGATCCCGTTCGGCGCGTGGCGCGGCCCGCTCCGCGCGGGCGCGGAGCAGATCGCGGCTGCCGAGTTCGTCGCCCGGCCGCGGAGCGGCGACACCGCCGACGCGGACGAGCTGCTCGCACGGCTCGGCGAGGAAGGCCTGACGCTCGTGGACGCGCGCGCGCCCGAGCGCTGGCGCGGCGAGGTAGAGCCGATCGATCCGGTCGCCGGCCGCATTCCCGGCGCGCGCAACCGCTTCTTTCAGGACGACTCGCCGCTGCCGCCCGAGCTGCTCGAGGCCGAGGAGCTCGTCGTCTACTGCGGCTCAGGCGTGACCGCCTGCTCGGTGCTGCACGAGCTCGTCCTGGCCGGGCGCGACGACGCGCGGCTCTACCCGGGCTCCTGGAGCGAGTGGTGCTCGCTCGGGCCTATTCAAGTCGGCGCAAGCTGAGCATCCGCAGAAGCAGATGCTCAGCGCGCAAGTCCCTAAAGGGGCCGCTCCGCGGCCCAAGTTTGCGATCGGTGCTAGGTCACGGTGGTGGCCAGCTGATGCGCGCGGTGTGGGGAGATCCCGTGCCGCTGGGCTCGCACGAGCTCGTGCTCGCCGTCCTCCAGCTCGACGGCCGGCAGCAGCTGCACGTCGCGGAGGCGGATCTGCACCGGCAGGCCCTCGGTGAAAGCGTACGGGCTGAGCTCGTTCGCGAGCATGCCGGCGAGGGGCTCGCTACGCCAGCCGTCCTCGTCCTGCCAAAGCTCGCCGAGCCTCGCGAAGTCCGGCTCGGTCACCTCGACCCAGGCTCCGTACCCGAAGTACCCCTCCTCGCCCGCGATCGGCAGCTCGAGCAGCGCCCTGACGAAGAAGCGCTCGCCGTCCAGGATCGCGGAATCCTCGCCGACCCAGGAGCGGTGCTCGCGCTCCGTTTCGTCGAGGAGGAAGATCGGGTGGGGCAGGCCCATGCGGATGTCGCGCGTCTCGCCGGCGTGCTTTTCCCCACAGACGTCGCAAGCGAAGCCCATGGCTACGCGGCGGCCGTCGCCCCGCGGGGCAGGTAGCGCTGCCAGACCTGGGGGATCATCGGCGTCGCCAGGTGGATGAACAGCACCGGAGCGGGCGGACGCGGCGGCCGTTGCAGGTGCAGCCCGGAGTCCTCGAGCAGCCGGTCGCCCTTGCGCAGGTTGCACGGCGAACAGGCGGTGACGACGTTCTCCCAGATCGACTCGCCACCCTTCGACCGCGGCACGACGTGGTCGAGCGTCAACCGGCCGGACGTGGTGCCGCAGTAGGCGCAGCGCCAGCCGTCGCGGGCGAAGAGCGCCCTGCGGGAGATCTTTCGCTGGATCGCGCGCGGTACGCGGACGTACTGCACGAGCCGGATCACGTGCGGCCAGACGTAGGTGTCGGTCGCTGAGCGCAGGCCCTTCGGCAGGCTCTCGAGGATCTCGGCCTTCCCTTTCCAGACGAGCACGTGCGCACGCCGAACGGAACAGACGTTCAGCGGCTCGTAGCTCGCGTTGAGGACGAGAACCTGTTCCACTGTTCATAAATTAGCGCAAGGTGCGAAATCCGCCGAGCGGATTCCGCACCGCGCGAAGACCCCTGAAGGGGCCGCTTCGCGGCCCAAATGCGCGATTCAGCGAGCCATGGCGCGTTCTACGGCCTCGAGCTCCTCCGGGGAGAGCGCGATCGGGGCGCGGCCGCGATCGAGCTCCTTCACGTAGAGCCTGGCGTAGTCACGGCCCTGGATCGCGGTGACCACGGTCCCGGTGCGGTTCGAGTCGAGGAAGGCAAACGACGCGGATTGGTGGCCGCCCGTCCCCGCGTAGGCGTCGTAGCGGACGACGGCGGTGTTGGCGAGCGAGCCGTCGATTCGCTGGTCGACCCGCGAGAGGCCGGCGGCGATCTCGTCCACCGCACGGTGCAGGTCGTCGATGCGCGCCTGCAGGGAGACGGCGAACTCGACGAGGTCCGAGCGGCCGCCGCCGAGGAGGACGCGCTGTGCCACCCGCAGGCGGCGTACCCGCACCCAGAGCCAGAAGCAGACGAAGAGCGCGCTCGCGGCCGCTGAGGCCGCAGCGATCGCGACGATCAGCTCGGGGCTCACGACTTAGGCGCCGAGCGAGAAGATGACCGGGTACTCGGCCGAGTTGTTACCGGTGTTCTCCTCGCCGGGCACCGGATCGACGTCGATCCGAAGCGTGCGGCGCTCGCCGAAGTCGACCGACGGGAAGTCGCGGAACACGACGGTCTTCGTCTCGTCGGGGTTGATGATGTCGATCGTCTGCTTCTTGACGATCGGCGTCGGGCTCTGCTGGATCGTCAGGGTCACCTCGATCTTGACTTCCTGGTTGTCGCCGCTGTTGGCAACGGCGACGGCGAACGCGAGATCGGTGGAGGCCTCGACCGTGTTCTCGGTCGACTGCGAGAGCTGCTGCGTCCCCGGTACGACGCTGACGGACTCGATGTTCGTGCCGTGCAGGCCGCTCGTCGTGCCGCCGGTGCCCGAGGCGACGGAGCCGTTGATCCGCTCCCAGATCGGGACCATCGACCGGGTGCTTGCGAGGTCGGGCGTCTGCACGAAGTTGGAGTCCGGCACCTCGACGCCGCTGACCTCCTGCCGCTGGAGCATCCCGACCGCAGGCGCCATGAAGAGGTCGTCCCAGACCACGTCGCTCGCGACCATCCGCTCGGCCTGCGAGGCGAGCAGCGCCCCGGCGGCGGCGGCGTCCTTCGAGCCCTGCGTGCGCCGGAACGCCTCGGCGAGGCCGGCGAGGCCGTCGACTCGGAATTCGAGCGCCTCGAGCGCCGCCCCGTGCGAAGCGCGGAGCGGACCGGGCGGGTCGAGCTTGCCCGCGCGCTCGAGGCCTATTCGCTGCTGCTCCACGAGGCCGGTGAGCTGCTTCTGGAGGTCGGCGGGCTTGATCCCGGGGGTCGTCAGCACGTCGGAGAGCTCGCGCCCGACGCGCTCCGAGTCGCGCGCGACTGCCGCGACGCCGGTCATGTAGTCCCCGTAGGCGTCCCGCTTCTTGTTCTCCTGGCAGCTCTGAGCCCAGAGGAGCAGCAGAACGACGATCAGGATCGCGAATGCGATCAGACCGAGCAGGCGCAGGAGGGGAGTGAATCCCGCGCGGGGCCGGATTGGGCCGCGCGGCTCATCAGGCTCACGCGGGCCACGAGGGCCACGAGGGCCACCGAGCGGATTCCGGAGCGTGCGCTCACGTCCCGCGCTCTCCCGGGTCTCCGACTCCTCGAAGAAGTCGAACTCGAAGTCTGGCTCGCGCTCGGTCATGGGGAAACTGGATGGATCGGGGCCACTGTAACGATCTGTTCGGCCCGGGAGGAATCGCTCCTGCTGTGGCCAAACCAGCAACCGTCTTGTCTTCGGCTGCGCAAGCGCTCCCGCAGGGGGAGCTCGTCCTCGACCGCTACCGCCCGCTCCGGCCTCTCGGCAGCGGCGCGTCGGGCTCGGTCTGGCTCGCGCGCGACGAGCGCAACGGCCTCGACGTGGCGCTCAAGATCGTCCCGCGCGAGGGAAAGGCGGCCGACCGCGCGGAGCGGGAGGCCGAGGCGGCCACGCGCCTGAGGCACGAGCGCTGCCTGCGCGCGTACGGGTTCGGCTCCGACTCCGGCCACGTTTACATCGCGTACGAGTACGTCGGCGGACGCACGCTGCGCGAGGCCATGCGCGCCGGCGAGCTGCGCGACGGCCAGGCGGTCGAAGCGGCGGCGCAGATCCTCGACGGCCTCGCCCATGCGCACAGCCGCGGGATCGTGCACCGCGACGTGAAGCCGTCGAACGTCCTCCTCGCCGACGAGGAGGGAATCCCAAATAGCGGAATATCGGTGCGGCTCCTGGACTTCGGTTTAGCGCAGTTCGACGAGGCGGACACGCTGACGGCGGTCGGCGACGTCCCCGGCACCCTCGCCTACATCTCGCCCGAGCGGCTGCGCGGCGAGGAGGCGTGCCCGGCGAGCGACGTCTGGGGCGTGGGGATCTTGCTCTGGGAGGCGCTGGCCGGCAAGCACCCGTTCTGGGGCGTGCCCTTGCAGCAGATGGCCGGCACGATCGAAACGGGCGCGCCCCGCCTCGAGCCGGAGCGCCCCGACCTGCCCAAGCGATTGCTCGCGGCGGTCGGCCACGCGTTGGCGATCGATCCGGCCGAGCGACCGCCGGCGGCCGTGCTCGCGCAAGAGCTTCGCAGTGCGCTGACCGGAGCGCGTCGCTCGACCAAGGTCGAGAGCGCCGTCTCGGCGCAGGCGCTCGTCCCCCGGGTCGCACCGGCCGCGCTGGCGGGCGGAGCCGCGCTCGCGGGCGGGACCGCGCTGCCGTTCTATCCCACCGGTTGGGCGCCCGCGCTCGCGCTCGTCGCTGCGGTCGCGACGCTGCGGACGCCGCGCGCCGGCCTGGCGCTCGCACTCGCCGCGCCGATCCTGCCGCTTGGGAACCACTCGCTCGGACTGGCGCTGCTCTACGCCGCGGTCGCGTCCGGCTGGCTCGTGCTCTCCTGGCGCGATCCCAGAGCCGGGCTCGCCTTCCTCGCGGGCCCGCTCCTCGCCGCCGTCGGGCTGCTCGCGCTCGTTCCGCTCGCCGTCGTCTGGGCGCGCGGAGCGCTGCGGCGCGCCCTTCAGGCCGTCGCGGCGATCGCGGTGGCCGGCGTCGCGGCGGGGTTGCGCGCGGCAGAGCTTCCGTTCGGCCAAGGCGCGCCAGCCGCGCTCGGCCTCGCCGGGAGCGACAGTACCGAAGGCGCCGCCCGGGCTCTCGTCGCCGCCGTGCCGGCCGGGCTCGCGCTGGAAGCGCTGGCCCTGGCGGCAATCGCCGTCGCCATCCCGTACGCCCGCACACCCTGGCGGATCGCCGGCCTCGGCGCGGGCGCCCTCGCGGCCACGCTGCTGGCCGCCCCTGCAGCTCCCGCCATACCGCTCGTCGCGGCCGCGTGGCTTACGTGCGCGGCCCTCGCGGTCAAGTCCGAGCATTAGACTCGCCGCCGGGGGGAACGGTTCTCCCTGACCAGATGAGCGTCCTCCGCAACATCGAGCAGAAGATCGAAGGCCTCTTCGAAGGCATGTTCGGCCGTGCCTTTCGCACGCACGTCCAGCCGGTCGAGCTCGCCCGCAAGCTCGCGAAGGAGATGGACGAGCACCGCACGATCTCGGTGTCGCGCGTCTACGTCCCGAACGAGTACTCGGTCTATCTCTCCGAGGCCGACCGCGAGCAGTTCGCCGGCTACGAGGGCTCGTTGATCGGCGAGCTCCAGGATCACCTCGTGGAGCACGCGCGCCGCGAGAGCTACGCGATGCTGACACCGCCGAACGTGCTGATGAAGACGGACAACGACCTCTCGATCGGGGAGTTCGGGATCGCGACCCGAATGGTGCAGCCGGAAGGTAAGCGCGGGCCGCAGCTCGACGAGCCCGCCGAGCAGGTCGAGCCGGGCGCGACGATGATCTACAAGGCTGCTGCGCCCCAGCCGACCGAGGCCGCCTCCGCCGCGGAGCTCGGGCTCGAAGCCGACGAGGTGTCGCTGACGCTGAAGGGTCGCAAGCACCCGCTCACAGGCGGCAAGGCCGTGCTCGGCCGCTCGAAGGACTGCGAGGTACAGGTCGACGACGCCAACGTCTCTCGGCGTCACGCAGAGCTCCGCCGCGAGGGCTCGGCCTGGTGGCTCGTCGATCTCGACTCGACGAACGGCACGGAGCTGAACGGGAAGCGCGTCCAGCGCGCCAAGCTCTCGGACGGCGACACGATCACGCTCGGCGACACCGACCTCGTCTTCGAGCGGAAGGCGGCCTCGTGAACACGGCGCTGCTTGGATCGTCGATCGCGGTCGACGAGGCGTTGCTCGTCCTCAAGGTCGGCTTCATCGTCCTGCTCTACCTCTTCATCTGGCGGATCGTCCGCAGCGCCAGCCGCGACTTCCGCAGCGGCCCGGCAAGCGAGAGCGTGATCATCGGCCCCGGTTCTCGAAGTAGCAGTGAGGCTGCGGGGCTCGGGGTCGCGCCGCCGACGCGCGCGAAGCTCGTCGTGCTGAAGAGCCCAGCGCTCGAGGCCGGAGAGGAGGTCCCGGTCGACTCGATGCCGGTCGCGATCGGCCGGGGCGGGCAGAACGAGATTCCGCTCGACGGGGACGAGTTCGCCTCGGCCCGGCATGCGCGGTTCGAGTCGAAGCGGGACGGGCTCTGGGTCGAGGACATCGGCTCGACGAACGGCACCTTCGTCAACGGCGCGCGCGTCACGACCCCGCGGCGGCTGTCGAAGGGCGACGTCGTCCGCGTCGGCCAGACGGACTTCAGGGTGGACGTCTGATGCTCGGCGCCTCCACCGTTCTCTCCGACACGGGCCGGCGGCGGCGGCACAACGAGGATTCCTACATCTGCAAGCCGCCGCTCTTCGCCGTCGCGGACGGGATGGGCGGCGCCCAGGCGGGCGAGGTGGCCTCGGGTCTCGCCGCCGGGGTGCTCGGCGAGGCGGACGCCGACGCCGGTGGCGGCGAGGAGCGGATCGCGACCCTGATCCAGGAGGCGAACCGACGCGTCTATCAGCGCTCGAGCGAGGATGCGGCGACCTCCGGGATGGGGACGACGATGACGGTCGCGCTCGTTGACGCCTCCGCAAGGACGATCGCACTCGGCCACGTCGGCGACTCGCGCGCCTACCGCGTGCGCGGCGGCGAGCTCGAGCAGCTCACGGACGACCATTCGCTCGTCGGCGAGCTGACCCGGAGTGGCAAGCTTTCGCCGGAGGAGGCGGAGACGCACCCGCAGCGCTCCGTGATCACGCGGGCGCTCGGCACGGAGCCCGATGTGGACGTGGACACGTTCACGGTCGAGGCGGAGCCGGAGGACGTCTTCCTGATCTGCTCGGACGGGCTGACGGACATGATCTCGAACGAGGAGATCCTCTCTCTCGTCGCCGGCAGCAGCGACCTGGAGGCTGCGGCACGCGGGCTCGTCGACGCAGCCAACGCGGGCGGCGGAGAGGACAACATCACGGTCGTCCTGTTCCAGATCGCGGGCGCTGAGGCCGGTGAGCAGACCGTGCGGATACCCGCTGCCACGGACGACGACGAGGATACGCTCTCCGGCCTCGACCCGATCCCGGCGGTCGACACCGCGGTGATCAAAGCCTCGGACTTCGAGGAGCTGCTCATCGCGGAGCCGGAGCCCGCCGCCGAGCCGCGGCGCCGGCTGCCGCCGTTCCTGATCCTCACCCTGCTCGTCGTCGCGATCGCGGCGCTTGCGGCCTGGGGCCTGACGCGCTGACCCGCAGGCCATGACCCTCCGCAACCGCGAGCTCCTCAACCTGGTCGCCGTCGGCCTCTTGACCGCGATCGGCTTCGCCAGCGTCTACATCGCGCGCTCGTCGCTCGTGGACGCCGGCTCGCTCACGTACGCGGGCATCTTCGTCGGGCTCTACCTCGCCGCCCACCTCGTCGCGCGCTACACCGTCCCCTACGCCGACCCGGTGCTGCTCCCGCTCGCGGCGCTGCTGTCGTCGATCGGGGTGACGATGATCTACCGGCTCAATCCCGACGACGCGTTCCGCCAGAGCCTGTGGGTGGTGATCGGCGTCGCCCTCTTCGCGCTCGCGTTGTTCGCGCTCCGCCACGACTACCGCCGGATCGAGCAGTACAAATACCTCTTCGGGATCTCCGCGATCGGGTTGATGATGCTGCCGGCGCTGCCGGGCGTCGGCCAGACGATCAACGGCGCGCGGCTCTGGGTCAAGGTCGGCTCGTTCCAGTTCCAGCCGGGCGAGCTCGCCAAGATCTTCCTGATCGTCTTCCTCGCCGGGTACCTGCGCGACAAGCGCGAGGTGCTGGCCCAGGGCCGGATCAAGGACTTCGGGCCGCTGCTCCTGATCTGGGGCGCCGCGATGCTCGTGCTCGTGCAGACGAATGACCTCGGCAGCGCGCTGCTCCACTTCGGGATCTTCCTCGCGATGCTCTACGTCGCCACCGGACGGGCCGCCTACGCGCTCGCCGGCCTGGGGCTGTTCGTGGCGGGGGCCGCGCTCGTCTACCAGTTCGTCGGCCACGTGCAGGAGCGCGTGACGATCTGGCTCAACCCCTGGACCGACGAGCCGGTCTTCTGCGCCCAGACGGGCGAGCTCGCGCTCCGTCAGGACTGCGGCTCCTTCCAGCTCGTCAAGAGCCTCTACTCGATCGGCAACGGTGGCTTCGGCGGCACGGGCCTCGGCAAGGGCACGTTCACGACGACGGCCGGCGATCCGATCATTCCCTTCCTGAACAGCGACTTCATCTACTCGGCGATCGCCCAGGAGCTCGGGCTCGTCGGGGCCGCCGGCCTTCTGCTTGTCTTCATGCTCGTCGTCGCGCGCGGGATGCGCGTCGCCCTGATGGCCGACGACGGCTTCTCGAAGCTGCTCGCCGCGGGTCTCACGTTCGGGTTTGCGCTCCAGACCTTCATCATCGTCGGCGGCGTCCTGCGGGTGATCCCGCTGACCGGGATCACCCTTCCCTTCGTCTCGTACGGCGGCTCGAGCGTGATCGCCAACTTCCTCCTGCTGGCGGGGCTGCTGCTGGTCTCGAACCGGGCGAACGCGCAAGCGAGGGGACGGGCGTGAACAAGCAGATCACGCGGCTCGCGCTGACCGGCGTCGGACTGATGGTGGTGCTCGTCGTCGCCACGACCTACTGGCAGGCGTGGGCCGCCGGCGATCTCGCCGACCGCCAGGACAACCAGATCGAGCGCGTCGCGCAGTTCACGATCAAGCGCGGCGACATTCGCAGCAAGGGGACGGTCTTCGCGCGCAACCGCGCCCAGAAGGTCGGCGGCCGGACGCTCTACTTCCGCGAATATCCGGAGGACGGGCTGGCGGCGCACATCCACGGCTACTCGACCCAATCGCGCTTCCGCACCGGCCTCGAGCGCTCGATGAACGACTACCTGACCGGTTCGAACGCGAACCTCTCGACCGTGCTCGACACCACCATGGATCGCCTGAAGGGCGCGACGATCGAGGGGAACGACCTGCTCCTGACCCTGAACCCGAAGGGGCAGCGCACGGCACTCGAAGCGCTTGGCAACCGCTGCGGCGCAGTCGTGGCCCTCGAGCCGGCGACCGGAAAGGTGCTCGTGATGGCCTCGTCGCCGACGTACGACCCCAACCTCGTCGAGGAGGACTTCGACCGGGTGCTCGGCGTGCGCGCGGCCTGCAAGCGGCCCGATGCGCTCCTGAACCGCGCCACCGCCGGACTGTACGCACCGGGCTCCACGTTCAAGGTCATGACCGCGGCGGCCGCGATCGACTCGGGACGGTTCAGGCCAGACTCGACGTTCGTCGACCCGGGCTACTGCGAGGTCTACGGCAAGCGCGTCTCGAACTACGACACGTCCTCTCCGTTCGGGCGGCTCGACCTGCGGACGGCGCTGAAGCACTCGGTCAACTCCGTCTTCTGCAACATCGGCAAGGAAATGGGCGCCAAGGCGCTGGTCGACTACGCGAAGCGGTTCGGCTTCTACTCGACGCCGCCGCTCGAGACTCCAGGGAACGAGCGGGCGCCGAGCGGGCTCTACGTCGACAACGAGCTGTTCGACCCCGAGGAGGACACGGACGTCGATCCGGGCCGCTTCGCATTCGGCCAGGAGCGGCTGCTCGTCACACCGCTCCAGATGGCGATGCTCGCGGCCACGATCGCGAACAACGGCGTCGTGATGCGGCCGTACGTCGTCGACCGCGTCGTCGCGCCGAACGGGGAGATCGTGGTCAGGACGAAGCCCCAGGACCTCGGCCGCGCCGTCAAGGCCGAGACCGCTCAGGCGGTGGCGGCGATGATGAAGGAGGCAGTCGAAGGGGGGACTGGCACCGCCGCCAAGATCTCCGGGCTCACGGTCGGCGGCAAGACGGGCACAGCCGAGACCGGGATCGCAGGTCTGAACACGACGTGGTTCATCAGCTACGCGGGTCGCGAGCGCCCCGACGTCGCGATCGCGGTCGTCGTCGAGCAGCAGAACTCCACGGGCGGAGCGACCGCGGCGCCGGTCGCGCGCACGGTCTTGCAGGCTCTGCTCGGGGCCGCGGCGAACTCCTAACCTGTATTCGCATGGCCTCAGGCGACCATCTCATCGACACGCTCTTCGACGGGCGCTACCTGATCATCCGCGTGCTCGGCTCGGGTGGGATGGCGAACGTCTACCTCGCGCAGGACCAGGAGCTCGGGCGGCGCGTCGCGATCAAGCTCCTCGACGACCGGCACGCGCGTGACGAGCAGTTCGTCGAGCGTTTCCGCCGCGAGGCGCAGAACGCCGCCGGACTCTCCCATCCCAACATCGTGTCCATCTACGACCGCGGCGAGGCCGAGGGCACCTACTACATCGCGATGGAGCACATCGAGGGGCGGACGCTGAAGGAGCTCGTCGTCGCTCGCGGCCCCTCCCCGCTCGGGATCGCGATCGACTACACGCGCCAGATCCTCTCGGCGCTCCGCTTCGCGCACCGGAACGGGATCGTCCACCGCGACATCAAGCCGCACAACGTGATCGTTGACGGCGAGGGCCGCGTGCAGGTGATGGACTTCGGGATCGCGCGCGCGGGCGCCGCGAGCCAGATGACCGAAGCCGGCTCGATCATCGGGACGGCGCAGTACCTTTCCCCAGAGCAGGCGCGAGGCGCGCCCGTCGACCAGACCTCCGACCTCTACTCGACCGGGATCGTCCTCTACGAGCTCCTGACCGGGACGGTGCCGTTCACGGGCGAGACGCCGGTCGAGATCGCGATGAAGCATCTCTCGCAGGTTCCCGTCGCGCCGTCGGTGCACCGTCCCGAGGTGCCGCGCGACCTCGACTACGTCGTGCTGCGCGCGCTCGCCAAGGACCCGGCCGAGCGGTACCACTCCGCCGAGGAGATGGACTCCGACCTCGAACGGATCGCGCGCGGGATCGGAGTTTCCGCCGAGACGGCCGAAGCGGCGACGACGGTGCTGTCGCGCACGGACGTCGGCGAGGCCGCGACGACGATTAGGCCCGCGCCGGTCGTCGGCTCGACCACGTACACCCCTGGCCGCTACTACGAGTACGACGAGCCGCCCCGGCGCCGCGCCTTCTGGCCCTGGCTGCTCGCGCTGCTCCTGATCGCACTCGCGCTGGTCGGGGGCTGGTTCGCCTACCAGGAGCTCCAGGGCCAGCTCGACGACACGAGGCCCGTGGCGGTGCCCGACGTCGAGGGAAGCGTCGAGCGGCTGGCCGTGCGCCAGATCCGCGACGCGGGCCTGAAGGAGCTCGTCCTGCGCGAGGCCAGCGACGACGTGAAGGCCGGCATCGTCTTCGAGCAGGATCCCCCGCCCGGGCAGAAGATCGAGCGGGGGAACTTCGTCACGATCCGCGTCTCGACGGGGAAACCGAAGACACGCGTGCCCGACGTCGTCGGCAGGAGCCGCGACGACGCCGTTGCGGAGCTCGTAAACGCCAAGTTGCAGGCGAACGTCGTCACGGTCAACTCGCTCGAGCCCGTCGACACCGTGCTCGGGCAGGCGCCCAAGCCCGGGACGGAGCTCGTCACCGGCTCGACCGTGCGGATCAACGTCTCCAAGGGACCGCGGCCGGTCTCGGTCCCCAACGTGATCGGCAGCCCGTTCGAGACCGCCGAGTCGCAGCTCCAGGGCGTTGGCTTCGCGGTCGCGCGGGAGGACGTCGACGACGATGCGGCCGCTGGGATCGTCGTCGGCCAGAATCCGTCCGGGGGGACGCAGCAGAGCAAGGGATCGGTGATCACGCTCCAGGTCTCGAAGGGGCCGGTGACCTCGCAGGTCCCTGACGTCACCAGCCGGACCGAAGCCGACGCGCTCGACCAGCTTGCGGCGTCCGGCTTCGAGGTGCAGGTGGTCGAGGAGATCGTCGAGAACGCCGACCTCGACGGGAAGGTGCTCTCGCAGGACCCGGCGGGCGGCTCGGACGCCAAGCAGCGGACGACGGTGGTGATCGTGGTCGGCCGCTTCGAGGAGCCCGCGCCGGAGCCAACGCCGACCGGCACCACGACCATCCCGTGAGCCGGATCCGGGTCGCCCTGATCGCCGGCGGCCGCTCGAGCGAGCACGAGATCTCGCTCGCCTCCGCCCGTTCCGTGCTCGCAGCGCTCGACCCGGCGCGCTACGAGGTGACGCAGGTCGCGATCGGCCGCGACGGCCGCTGGGCGCTCGAAGGCCCAAGTAACAGTCTGTTACCAGTGTCCGTGTCGGAGACGCTGCCGGTGCTGGCCGACTCGAAGCCGGCGCAGGCGCTCGGCGCGGTCGACGTCGTCTTGCCCGTGCTGCACGGGCCGTTCGGCGAGGACGGAACCGTCCAGGGCCTGCTCGAGCTCGCCGGCCTCCCATACGTCGGCGCGGGCGTCGCCGCGTCGGCGCTCTGCATGGACAAAGACCTCTTCAAGGCCGTGCTGCGGGACCGCGGCATCCCCGTGACTCGCAACGTGACGCTCCGAATCGGTGACGCAGTGCGGAATCCGTTTGGCTTCCCGGTCTTCGTCAAGCCGGCCAGGCTCGGCTCCTCGGTCGGGATCTCCAAGGCCCA